>CAJPTT010000212.1 GCA_905373565.1 uncultured Treponema sp.
GACTAATTTTTGTGAAATAACGAAGTAGATGCCCGCCTGTTTTCAAAAGGGATCTGATGCGTTTACACGTATGCTCCCTGATATTTCTTTTCAAATTCAATTGTCGTATTTGAGCCGTGCCCCGGATAAACTTGCGTATTTTCCGGCAGCTCGGTAAAAAGCCGCTTGAGCGACTGGCATATTTGCATCTCATTGCCGCCAAGCAGATCGGTTCTGCCGCGGGAGCCGTAAAAAAGGGTATCCCCGCTAAAAAGAACACCGGCTTCTTTGTTCCACAGGCAAACAGACCCTTGTGTGTGTCCGGGGGTATGAAGCACGGTAAAGCCGTTTACGCTGTCTCCTTCTTTATAAAAATCCGTCGGTTCGGGGAGCGGATTTTTTTCCAGCGGCTCAATCAGTTTTTCAGCATGAAGCGGTCTGAAGCTTTTAAAATGGGTTGCCGTACCGGCTGTTCCGAGGTATGCGGCATCATTTTCGTGAATCCACAAGCGGTAGTCGGGATACTTTCGCACTAAGGCCGGCAAGCCGCCGACATGATCAAAGTGTCCGTGCGTCAGCATAATTTCGAGGTGAGTAGGATTAAGTTCATATAGATATTGGGATAATTCGGGGTCAAATCCGCCCGGATCGATTATGGCGACACTTTCTTTGCTCAACGGGAATACCCATGTATTAACCATAAGGTAGCCGGTTTCAAACTTTTCTATTGAATATTCCATGATAAAGTCCTTTTACAAGCTTTGAGGAGAGTTGAGAATAGTATAGGCGATTTTATGGATTAAAACAATCATAACGGGCAAACGCATCAGGCCGTTTTTTTAACGACCCCGAGGAAAAATTGAGACTGGCAAAATTTCGCACAGAAAGGCGGCAACCGCTTAAAATAATTATAATCCGGAATCCCCGGAGGGGAATCCGGATGCGCTTGTACATTTAGACCGATAAGGGTATGATGGCTGCGGCTTTATAACATTTCTATTTATAGGAGTAATAATGAACGAACATAAATTATTTACCTCGGAGTCGGTCGGTGAAGGGCATCCCGATAAACTGTGCGATCAAATTTCAGATGCGGTGCTGGACGCCTGTTTGCAAGCTGATCCTTCAAGTCATGTCGCGTGCGAAACGTTTGCGTCAACCGCGCTTATCCTTATCGGTGGAGAGATTACCACCAGTACCTTTGTTGATATACAGCAAACTGCCCGCAATATTGCGCGAGAAATCGGCTATACCGATTCCGCATTCGGGCTTGACTGCAATTCTATGGCTGTGTTAAGTATGATTCATGCCCAATCTCCCGATATTGCGCAGGGTGTAAACGGTACGGGACTTAGCGAGTATCACAATCAGATGGGAGCAGGAGATCAGGGCATGATGTTCGGCTATGCGTGTAAAGAAACGCCGGAATTGATGCCTGCTCCAATCATGTATGCACATAAACTGCTGCGGAAGGCTGCGCAGCTGCGCAAATCGAAAGAGATCGATTGGCTGCGGCCCGATGCAAAGAGCCAAGTAACGGTGGAATACGAAGGCGATAAACCCGTGCGTATCGACACGGTTGTTATTTCCCATCAGCACGCCCCCGAAATTTCTTATGGTTCGTTAAAAGAAGCGATTATCGAAAAGATTGTCAAACCCGTTCTCGAACCGACCGGTTTACTCGATGCAAAGACAAAATTCTTTATTAACCCGACCGGACGCTTTGTTATCGGGGGGCCGTTCGGCGACACCGGTTTGACAGGTAGAAAGATCATCGTGGATACCTACGGCGGCATGGGCAGGCACGGCGGCGGCGCTTTCTCCGGTAAAGACCCGACCAAGGTAGACCGTTCCGCCGCATATATGGCGCGCTATGTCGCAAAGAATATCGTTGCCGCCGGTCTTGCCGAACGGTGTGAATTGCAGCTGGCCTACGCTATCGGAGTACCGTTCCCGGTGTCGATTCGAGTAGATTCCTTCGGTACCGCCAAAGTGCCTGAAGATGTAATCGAGAAAGCCGTTCAACAGGTGTTCGATCTCAGCCCTGCCGGTATTATCAAGACATTGGATTTATGCAAACCCATCTATCAGGCAACCGCCGCTTACGGGCATTTCGGTCGCCCCGAATTCAGCTGGGAAAAAACCGATAAAATCGATGCTTTAAAAGCTGCTATAAAATAGTAAAAACATGCATATCCGGCTGCGGGGCGTCCTTGTTTTAGTTTTTACCTCTTTGTTGAGTACCTCCTGTAGCGATACGGTGTCATCGGTATCGCTTGCTTTACCGGCGGATATTATGCAAGAGCCGATATATACGGCCTCAGCGGTTGCTTCTGAGCAGCATATCCGCTCTGTACCACTCAAGGCGTTAAATAAAAATGCCCGTGCAGGTGCAATAAACGCTCCGGAAAAATCCGATGCTATGTACTTCGCCTTTGAAAAAAGTCCCGAAATACTCAACTTAACCGCTTCCGGTTTGTATGCGCTTGAATTGGAATTTGAACCGCTAATGTCCGCCGGCAAATCGGGCGATGCGGCATCTACAAACCGCATATCGGCGGAATCGCTTTCAAAAAGCAGCTCAAAATCTGACATAATCGGAACCGTTCAAACCGATGCCGCCGAATTTGCGGTAGGGTTGCTCTATGCGAACGATTTTTCAACCGCCGGTAAGCTGAAAGAGAATGTCCGTCCGCGATACCCTGTTACGGCACAAAGGTTTCCTCACAGAGCTTTTACCGTGAGCATCGGGTTTGCAGGTATAGCGGTACAACAGGCTGATATCCGCGGCTTCATGGTTGTGGCACAAGAATCGCTCAAGCTTAAAAGCGCGGCAATTGTTCCCGTCCGATATGGCTGGTTAAAGGATAAAACTGCACTATGGTACGGTACAACCGCCGATGGAGGGGGTATCCCTCCGGAATTATATGCCCAATCGGGCATTCCCTTGCGCACGGAATTCCCAAAACCGTCGGCGGTTATACGCACCGGAAATACGGAAATAGAAGGTAGGGACAATATCCTTATCCATTTTGATGAGGCATTACCGATCACTTTGACAACGGAGCAACCACAGCAGCGTCTTTCGTTCCAATGCAGCGGCAAGCACATATCAGTATATCGTGCGCCGAATGTATATCGCCTTACGCTTGACGGCTGCCTTTTTCCCGAGCCCTTTCTAACGATTGAACAAACCGATACGGATATAGCCCCGGATACGAGTGGCCGGGCAGATGCGGATGAAGCCGAGAGTACCACAGATACGGCAACGATGATCTGCGGTATTACCGCCGAATATTACACACCGCCCCCGCTTAGCCCCATTACAGCCGATCCGGGGATTATTCTGCATTGGCCGCAGACGCAATGGCGACATCCATCTTACGAATTGTTTGCATGGGAACAGTTTCCCTCCGTATTGATTTTCGACTTTGCCGATTATTCGGCGCAAGCCTCCTATCTTAAACGGCTGTCTTTCTTTGCGGAAAAAAAAGGGTTTACGGGGAATCTCATTTCAGATAAAGAGCTCGCTCCGCTTCACGGATTTAATGCCCATGACTACAGAGCCGAAACACTCGCAACATTCTTCCAAAAGGCCGAAGAAGAACATTTTCCGCTTAATAAATCGGAATTGCATTTACGAGCAATCCTTTTTCATAACGGCATCATTGTTCGAACTGAAACCGGCATTGAAGCAGGAAACGGTGCAATCGTATCCATAAGCCGCCAATCTGCACCGGGGCTCCGCTACCGGTTTATTACCCATGAATGTCTGCACGGTATTTATTTTACGGAAGAAAATTTCCGTACTGTGGTAACGGGTGTATTCCGGCAAACCGACCCTCGTGCCGTGCGCTTTTTACGCCGCTATTTTGAAGTATATTCTGCACTACAATATAATACTGACGACGATTATTTGCTGCAAAACGAATTTATGGCATATCTTCTTCAACAGGACAGCAGTTCCCTTCAGCACTACTACAACAAGATTTCATGGTTCCGGACAATGAATGAAGCGGAACCGGCTCTTTGCAGATACATGCGAAATACGAATGCGAAAGCCTTTATGCAAGCAGCTGCACAGATGAGTTCCTTTTTATACACGACGTGGGGCGTACGAGGCGGCCGCATCTATTTGGCGAAAATAGAATTTGTATAAAAAATCGATAAATTTCAACATTATTGAAACGTTTCATATAGCCCATTGTTTAATTTTTTAGCTTTATTCCTGTGAGGTCACCTATGAATTTTGAAGAGATTCTGAACCAATGGGAGATGCAAACACAACATCCTTACGGAAAGAAACGGATACGTAACGAGACGAAAAATCCGGCAGCAACGTATGCCGGTGAAAATACTCAAACATTAAATCCGATGGATTATTGGCTAAGGCGTTATGGTGTTTACGATAAAGATGCAGATAATTCCGAAAACACTTCCTTGCCGGATAATCCGGCCGAAAAACGGCGTTTACGGGCAATGCGTCCGCAAGCTGAAATTGACTTGCATGGAATGACACTTGAAGAAGCTTATGGGGCGTTGGTTGCTTTTTTTGAAGATGCCCTCCGTAGAAAGTATCGGAAAATACTCATCATTCACGGAAAAGGGAACCATTCCCAAAACGGCCCTGTACTATCGCGGTTTGTGCAAAAATTTTTGGAAACAAATGCTCATGCAGGCGAAACGGGACATCCCAAAGGACGCGATGGAGGAACCGGTTCGACGTGGGTAATACTAAAATATTAAAATCGCAGAATATTTTTAGTTCGCACATACTTCCTAGCGTTACGATTATAACAACATCTGTTATGCTGCAAAATCTATTAGTTCTTCCCATCCCATGGCGTTTATTATTGCTTATTTTTTAAGTAGCCTTTTTAAAAACTGAGTTCCGCATTATCCATTACTTCCCTTGCGCTTTTCCCTTTTTACTCCTATACTATTTCTATGCTGAGTCTTAAAACCGAATCACTACAGTATCAATTATCTTCTCAC
>CAJPTT010000213.1 GCA_905373565.1 uncultured Treponema sp.
AACTTGTCCAAGAGCTTACGAATCCGGTCTTTGTATTCACCGTTCGCATTTTGGAAAAGTGCATAAAGCTCATTAAATTCCATCGCACTCTGATTGAGAGACGCCTTGGTAATAACCGTCTCGCTGACCAAATTCAGCAAGTAGTCGATCCGCTTGGCATCTACACGCAATACCGAGCCCGACGAATGGGCCGCATTCGCAGCTGCGGCCGGAGCTTTTTTCGGATGTCCCGCATCACCCGAAGCTGCAACAGGAGCTGCTTCCGGTTGAGGCGTTTCTCCTTTCGATTCCGCATCTGCTGCAGCAGGTTGAGCTTCTACAGCCGCCGGAGCAGGAGCTTCTTCAGGTTTTGCAGCTTTCGTTTTGGAAGCACTGCCTTCAGCACTGAATGTCAGCTCATCGATTGCAGCATTTAACGTTACATCGGGAATATTTGCAATCGATAAAAGGCTGCTTTCAGTTTCAGCGGATGCAACATAATACAGAACTTCAGGATGAAATTCATCTTCATAAAGGGCATCAAAATCGGGAATCGTTTTAAGCACCATCGCAGACTGTTTCAGTGCAGCAAACACCTGAATACCCCCTACGGTATTCATTAAACTTGCTTCATCAAATTGGACACGGATGGCATATACTTTATTATCCGCCGGCACAGCTTCTCGTAATTCCAGTATTTCATATTCGGAAAGTAAAGAAGCAGGATCAACTGCATTCTCATCGCCGGAAGCCGCAGCCTTTACTTGCGGCTGTACTGCCGGTTTGGGAGCAGCAGGCTTCGGCTGTGCAGCCTTTGCAGTAGTTTTCTTAGCACCTTTCTTATCAGGGATGTAAGACCGCAATTTTGTTACCGTTTCCGACACATCTTGGCTATATACTTCACCGTTAGATCTCGCTGCAAGCATATCTTTGATTATATCCAAAGAATGCAATAACAGATCAATGGTCTCTTCCGTAACCGTAACTTGATTTGACCGGATAGCATCAAGCAGGTCTTCTACGGCATGAGTGAAACCGGACAATTCACTCATTTCAACTGTCGCAGAACCGCCTTTCAAAGTATGAGCCGCCCGAAAAATTTCATCGATAGCTTCTTTATTGGTAGGATCCTGTTCGATAACCAGAATGTTACTCTCCAACTGCTCTACCTGCTGTTCCGCTTCACTAAAAAAGTCTTTCAATAACTCTTCATTATTGATATCCAGATAATCACTCATATCAATAATTTTAATTGCTTTTTAAGATTAGTCAAGGTCTCCGATACGAATTTTATTGTAATTATTGTTTATCATGATAAATAAGAGCGCTAAAACACAAAAAAGGACGAGATAAACACTTATAAAAGCGTATCGATTACCGGATTACAATCGATACGCTTTTACCATGCTGTTTTTACTTCAAAAACTTACAGTATTTTTCGCGATACTCTTTGACTTCCGCAATAATTGCAGGAACATCAAGAACCATCTCCATCATACTGATCTGTTCTTCATAGACCTTAGGATCTATTTGATTTTTGATTTCCGGTTCAACCACATGATAACACAAAAGTCCCAACGAGACTCCTGCCAACGGACCTGCAAAAGTAGGATCACCGTTTGTAACGGTTTCACAGGCAAGGCCTGAAGATTCGGCTTCCGCACCGCCGAGAAGCACTACCGTGTTCTCGCAGCCGTACTTTTCAGCTAAATCTTTAACCCTCTTTTGGTTTTCCAAGTCCATCGCGCCTGCGCTTGTTCAGACGAAGCATTCGGTTGCCGCATAAACAACTTCAGCGCCCGCCGTTTCAGCACAAAGCTTTATGGCTTCCCCGGGAATGCCGTCGCGGTCACCGATAATGATGACCTTTTTGCCTTTTAATTCCATAGCATACCCTCCAAAGAAATTGTAGAAATTTCTAAAAATCCTCTTGGATTTTTAGAAACACCCTATATCAGGGGATATTCCCCGATATTTCACAATCAACACACCTCACACAGAGCATCGAGGCAGTGAGCCTGCTGCATAAATCAACAGGTTCAAAATTTTTACAGATATTTTTGAAGCGTATCTTCAATCTGCTTAGCGTTCAGACCTTCGCCGGTCAGATGTTCCTTTTTTTCGCCGTCAACATAGATAAGAATTGAAGGCAGACCGAGCACTTGCTCTTTCATAGCAACTCTGCGCCCGAGCCCGATATCGAATGAGCAGAATTTCACTTTTCCCGTATAGCGCTCTGCCATTGCGTGCACGTCAGGCATCAACTGCTTGCACGGTACACAAGACTGAGACCAGAAATCTACCAACGTAACACCTTTTGATCCATGAACTTCTTGTTCAAATGAATCTTTTGTCAACTCAACCATTTAGTCCTCCTATTACTTTGAAAGCTTCAGACGCGCTTTTATATCGTCGATATAGTTGCCTGCCCAAATTCCGGCGAGGGCGCCGTCCGCTGCTGCAGTAACCACCTGACGGGACTCTTTCCGGATAACATCGCCGGCGGCATAAATACCCGGCACATCGGTTTCCATTCGCCCGTTGGTAATAATATATCCCGCCTCATCAAGCTTCACCAGATCCTTTACCAGTTCCGTCTCGGGATCATGCCCGATAAATATGAATAAACCTTGGGTTGTAAAATCGGAAATTTCTCCGGTTTTCGTATCCCGAAGTTTTAAGTGAGACACAAGCCCGTCACCGCAGACTTCATCTACAACGGCATTCCATTTAAAAGCCATCTTAGGATTGGCAAACGCTTTTTCTTGAATAGATTTAGCCGCTCGCAATTCATCACGGCGATGGATAATGGTTACCTTATCGGCAAATTTTGTCAGATACATTGCTTCTTCAACGGCCGCATCTCCGCCGCCGACAACGGCGATTTCACATTCTTCAAAGAATGCGCCGTCGCATGTAGCGCAATAGGAAACGCCTTTACCGCTAAACTCTTTTTCCCCCTTACAGCCGAGGGTTCGAGCGCCGGCGCCGGTTGCAATCAAAACAGCGAGACATTCATAGTCGGTGCCGTTGGTTCCATGCACGATATAATGAAGATCGTCACTACTCTTTTCAAGCTTTTCAGCTCCCGTATTCACAAATACGACACCGAACTTCTCGGCATGTTTATGGAAAGCTTCACTGAGAGACGGACCTGTTGCCTTAGGAAATCCGGGATAATTTTCAATTTCTTCGGTAATATAGCACTGCCCGCCCGTATTCCGTTTTTGTTCCAAAACAACGGTCTTCAATTTTGAACGCGCTGCATAAATTCCGGCAGCCATCCCCGCAGGACCGCCGCCGACAATGATCAAATCATAAGTTTTGCTCATAGGTTCCCCCATAGTTGTAATAGGGAACCTATCACAAAAAATATTTTTTGGCTAGGTGCAATCAGGGTAATCGCAGGAAACGCAGCAGACCGTTTTTTTAGTACACCCGCAGCCTCAATGATTCTGCGCTTTTTATCTACTCTGCCTGATGCGTTTACCCATCTGCAACGTCTTCGTATATACCGCACTTATTCGGTTTAATAATGCAATAAAAATACATTTATTCGGTCGAAAAACACAGCCATATATCATATATTCGGTCGAAAAACACAGCCACTTATTGAATATTCGGTCGAAAAACGCTATCTTTGACGGAGAGGTACCGTATTTATGGAACGTACGATATTACATCAACTAATCAACTGGAAGAATAAGAAGAATCGCAAACCCCTGCTGATGACCGGTGTCCGGCAATGCGGCAAAACGTACCTTATCCGTGAATTCGGTAAAAGGGCATTTGAAGAAACGGCATACTTTAATTTTGATGGAAATATGGGCTTACAGTCAATCTTTGATTTCGATTTTAATGTTGAAAGAATCATCGATGAACTTGAAACTGTCGTGTACGGACATCAAATTCTCCCCAAAAAAACGCTGATTATCTTTGATGAGATTCAAGATTGTCCACGGGCGATACAGGCGCTTAAATACTTTTACGAGGAAAAGCCGGAGCTGCACATTATAGCAGCGGGTTCGCTGCTGGGAGTCGCGCTGCGTAAAGAAGGGATATCGTTTCCGGTAGGTAAGGTCGACCGGCTTGAAATGTATCCGATGAGTTTTGAAGAATTTGTCATTGCAGACGGCGGGTCGAAATATATAGACGGTATCGGAAAATATGATCTTGACCGTGAGCTGCCTGCACTTTATACGGTTCCGATGGAAAAATATCTGAAGAACTACTACATCATCGGCGGAATGCCGGAAGTCGTGCAAACATGGATTGACACCCATGATTATCGTCGGGTAGAAGAAATACAAGAACAAATTTTAAAAGGTTATGCGGAAGATTTCGGCAAGCATACGACCGCAGAAACGGCAACAAAAATACGGCTGATTTGGGAGGCGATTCCTTCGCAAATAGCGCGGGATAACAACAAGTTTATTTTTTCCCGCGTAAAAAAAAGCGCGCGCTCAAAAGACCTTGAAGATGCGCTTGAGTGGTTGGTGAACGCAGGTATTGCCTATAAACTGAATATGACGCCAACGCCGGAACTCCCCTTATCGGGAATGGCGGATAACACGTATTTTAAAGTATATATGGCCGATGTCGGGTTGCTCCGTAAAAAATCGAACATCCATTTTAAAACTATCCTTGATGGAGATTCCGCTTATATACATTTTAAAGGCGCACTGACCGAAAACTACTGCCTTACTCAGCTAAAGTGTCTGGGCATAGAAAGCTATTTTTGGCGGACAAAGGCTGATGCGGAACTTGATTTCTTAACCGATTATGCAGGCGCCGTCGTCCCTATTGAAGTAAAGTCTGCGGATAATACGAAAGCAAAAAGCCTCCGGCTGTTTTGTTCCCGATACGAACCTAAGACAGCGATTAAAACGTCCCTTAAAAATGTGGGTAGTAATGTGATTGGCTCTACCCGTGTGTGGAGCCTTCCGCTGTATACGTTATTCCGCATCAAAGA
>CAJPTT010000214.1 GCA_905373565.1 uncultured Treponema sp.
TAATAAACTCATTTGAAAGAGATGCCCGTCATGAAGGCTGGAAAGCCGGTATAGCTCAAGGAATATCTCAAGGCAGAAGTGAAGGCATAGCCCAAGGTTCATATCAAACAAAGCTTGAAACGGCACGGCTGATGAAACAAGCAAATTGTGAAATTTCATTTATAGAAAAGATGACAGGACTTTCCCGAACGGAAGTAGAAGCGATTAAATAATGGGTAGCCTTTACCCAAGGTATTGAGCAAGGGTCTCGCCAAAAAGCGCTCGAAACGGCAAAGATATTAAAACAGCTTGGCGATTCCGTTCAAAAGATAATGCAAGCTACCGGTCTACATTCTTGTACATTTTTGATGAATACTCTGTGTTGGAGGTGTTGATTGTGCTGTTCAAGCTGCGTGCAAGCCGGATGCCCAGATAATTAGCGCGGCGGTACGGATAGTACCAATCGTTACGGGAAACCGTGCAGTTGTATGCTTCGTTGCGGAAGGCGCCGCCGCGGTCAACCCGTGACGGTTCGTCAACAGCAGGACGCGGACCGCCGTGTGGATCTTCTTCTATTATTCCGGTTATGTTTAAAGCGGCTGCCCAATCATAGCACCATTCAGAAACATTCCCCGACATATCATAAAGGCCAAGACGATTCGGCTTTTTTGTACCGACGGCATGGGTCTTTTGCTCGCTGTTGCCGAGATACCACCCGTATTGGTCGAGATTTGTATCGGTTGTTCTAATCTGAAAGCGTGCCGGATCAAGTGGCGTACATTGCGTTCCTGCAAATGCGTACTTCCATGCATCGATTTTTACATTACCGCCGCGCGCCGCAAATTCCCACTCAGCTTCCGTTGGAAGCCGGAATCCGTTGCTGTTTTTATCACAAACAACCTTGTCCCATTCCGCACGCTCTTCTTTTGCTGTTTTCTCATCGGGAATTTCATCATATTGAATCGTTTTCCAATCAATATTTTTATTTTCAATGCGGTAATACGGTTTAAGTCCCAGTTTTAAACTTAATTTATTGCAAAAGATAATCGCAGCATACCAGTTGACTGTTTCTACAGGGCGCAATTTTTGCTCGCTGCCAGTGTTAAAGTTACTCGGATTATGTCCCATAATCGCTTCATATAATTCCTGCGTTACTTCATACTGCGAAAGCGCAAACGGACTAAGCTTGACCTTTCTGCCTTTGAGGAATATCCCTCTCAAAAGATACAGTCCGGATATGTAATTATCTTCACCGCCGGTACAATAGGTACTCCAGCTTGAATCATCATCTATAAAAATTTCGGCCTTCGTATCCCTTGCGACAATTTCTGCAAACGAAGTTTTTTCAAATGTTTTACCGTCAAAGCTTATATCGCTAAAGATGTCATTACCGGTATTCGACCGCACCTGCTCCGTCAATCCGTTTTTACAAGAGGTCAAAACTACGAACATCGCCAGTATGCTGAATACCACCGGCAATCCTATAATACATAAATGGTTTAAATAATGTTTGTTGTGTTTCATAGTACTCCGCAAGCCCCCTATTTACTTTTAAATATTTCGGTAACAGGAATCTGCATCTTGCCCGGCATAAACGAAATGCGCAGCGTCAGTTTTCTGTTTTCAAGTTTTCCGTGGACGGTTACATTGTGTAATGTAATATCTTCTCCATTCTCCTTATGCGCCTCAACAGAAGACGGCCCATACTTCAGATAATATACGGCGCCGTATTTGAACACTTTAACGCCGGGAACATCAAATGATTCAATGTTCATAGACGATTGAGTAACAGCACGGTACTTATTAACTTTTACCGTATGTGAACCGGCTGCATCCGGCGTAATGCGGATTTTCGGAATAATTTCATTACCGGCAGCATCCTTTCCGCATGTTCCGTGTCCTCGAGCCAACGTTTTTTCACCATCGCCAACTAAATAGTCAAATGTTCCGCTGTACGAGGTTGCTCCGCCCCAGTCAGCTTCCGATGCAGCGGAAGGTATGTTAATTGTTACATCCTGAATACTTGAATCAAAGTTTATCGGCGGGGGAGTGGTTTTGCGCGGAATACCCGTTTGCTTTGTCATCGGTACGGGTGCACCTTTCATCTTTTCGATACCGCTAAGACCGTCGCCGGTAAGCAGAATCCGGATATTATCCGGTGAATTTATACCGAGCTGAACGGTCATTGCGGCTTTTGATTTGTCTTTTGCCTTCGCTGCAGCCTCATTCGAGGCGCCGAACCAATAGAGTGTGTAATTGGCTGTCGAATTTTTAACGGCAAAATAGTAGAACTGATTATCATTCATGCCGTTTACACTCATATTCCACCCCGCCCGCTCGTCATTGTATAAGATAAAGGAAGGTTTTAATGTATTACTGCTGTCTGCGGTAATATCTCCGTAAAACGTATATCCGTAAATTTCGGAAATATCATAATCTTTCAATTCCTGAGCGCCTTGTTTACAGGAAATAAGCAAAAAAAAGGTCAACGCTGCCAATATGACTGCGGCTCCTTTCCGTTGAAAAAAACATTGCATATTCTTCATAAAAACTCCTCAAACTTTCGTAAAAACGCACCTAAGAGGAAACTCTAAAAATTGAAGTTTTTAGATATTCCTCATTTTTAGTTTCTGAATGTATATTTTCCTCCGAGACGCAAGACAATACCGTCGGTGAGGCCGTAATATTGTTTTTGCGTTTCTTTGTTTGTTCCTTTTATAAAGTGAATATTGTTGAGCATATTATCCAACGCGATATAAATTTCCAGCTTTTCATCCAAAAATTTCTTTGAAATATCCAAGCCGACCATAAGATAGTCCGGCGTATAGTACGCGGTTTTTGCCGTCAAAAGCTGCGGTGAATTCCATTGCATATTGAGACTGACTTCCGTTTCGATAACGGGAATACGGTATGATGTATATGCGGTTACCCGATGATTAACACGCAACGCAAGGTTTTCCCAGCGAGTGGTTGGCGCATCAAAAAACTTTGCACCCGTATAGGCATACCCGATTTTTATTTTAAATCTATCCAGTTCCGTTCCTGCCGAAAAATCACCCCCGTATGTCATCGCTTTATCTACATTTTGATACTCACGGATTTGCGGTGAAGAAAAGCGGTCAATAACAACGCCGTCGATCAAATCGAGGATGTAATTAAAGTATCCACCGACGGAGAACGTAAAAAGATTTTTTACATTCTGCTCAAGTCCGACATTAAAGCTGTGAGATTTTTCGGGGACGAGTTTCGGATTTCCGTAAAGAATAAAATTTCCCAAGCCGGGCGCATAGTTATGCCGGAAAATCCAGTATTTTTCTTTTAAAGATGGAATTTTATACCCCATTCCGTAGCTGAACCTCAGTGCAGTGGTTTCAACCGGATTGTATTTCACACTGAATTTCGGCGTTCCCATATAGATAGCGCCGCTTCCTTGAATGCCCGGAGCAACGGTAAAACGGGCGCCGGGTACAAGTGTCAGTTTTCCATCAAAAAGCGAAATAACATCCTGTACAAATAAGGCCGTTTCCAACGCATACTTCCGTTTTGCAAATGCCGTACCGCTCATAGATGTGAGCGTCGCGTTTACACCGAATGTTACATCGTTGACGATATTCGGTAACCAGTGCATACGCATATCAAATTCAGAGTCTAAGGCATTGGAATGGGTTTTCTTAGAAAATGAATGAACACCTGCTTTGACATTATAAACGGTATCTAAGGCATATAATTTTCCCACAAGAAAGCTGTTGAAATAAAACTTTTCACTGTTAATATATTTTCCCGTCACCCCCAGTTCTCCGCGCTGAGAGGCATAAATCAGATCGGAACCTTTGTCAAACCCCGTTTTTGTAAAATTACTCACCTGCTTCGAGCCGGTATACACCCCGTATACGCCGACGGAGCCCCACGTATCTTTCCATGTAAAGGTGTCGCGGACAAAACCCTGTAGTTTTTTTGGATTTTCGTAATACGTGATCTTTCCGGCAAGCGCATCGTGTACAGGCTGTTGTTTACCGGGATTATAGTCGAAACTTCCGATCAATATATTTGAGATACGCTTGCTTGCAATGGAAAAATTGCCCGCTGCATAGTTTTTCCATCCCAATATTGACGGCATAAAACCGATTTCTTCGGTAACGCTGCCGGCGATTTTAACTTTCGTTTTTTTTGTATTTTCTTCTTCAGAGTCTTTTCCTTCGGAATGAGGATGTTCACGCTTTGTGATAATATTGATAACACCGCCCATCGCTTCGCTGCCGTACAGAACGGAATCGGCGCCTTTGGTAACTTCGATGCGTTCTATGTTTTCAACGGGTATCTGAAAAATCGGCGTTGCACCGTCTATGTCGGTCGAAACGCTCACTCCGTCTATCATAATTTTTACATACCCGTTACCAAGCCCCTGCATCGTTACAGATTCATTGGCATTGCCCGCCGTAGCGGCGCTTACCGTAACATCGGGCAGCGTTTTTAAAGCATCACCCACGGTCTTGGCGCCGGATTTCCGTATATCCTCATCGGTAATGGTGCGTTTTTGCTCGACCGACTCGTCGATTTGTTGTTCAATTTTATCCGCATTGACCGTAATAATATCGTCTTCCGCTTCCTGTGCAAACAAAAGCGCGAGAGAAAAGCATGCAATGCAGAAAAGAATACCTCGTTTCAAATTTCTACTCATTTTTAGTTAGTATTAGGTAACTCGTAGTTTAGAATATTTTTCCGGTTTATGCAATAGGACGATTCTAATTTGTAATTGATAATAGGTACTGTGTAATGTATAATGTATAATTAAAGTCAGCAATTACCAATTATCCATTATTTAGGAGGTTCACAATGAAAAAACGCTTTTCTCTCCGTTACAAACTTATCATTATCTTCGGGTTATTGATTGCAATAGCGTCTCTTGTTGAAGGACTACTTGCTGTTAGAACAGCCCATAAAGCAGTAACAGAAAAGATCGAAG
>CAJPTT010000215.1 GCA_905373565.1 uncultured Treponema sp.
GCGGAATACGCCGCCGCATACGCATCGATCGCGTCCTTAATTTCAACTTTGATTTGAAACATTTTTACCGTTCCGGATTTCTTTCCGTCTTGGGCGCCTCCCATAGAAAAGGCAAGAGAAGCCGTCATACAACAGGCGGCTAGAACTGCAAATACTTTCTTCATAGAAATTCCTCCTCAAGAATTATACCGCACTAAACCGCGTTCGATGCGGTGTATTAGTGCATAGCTCTGTATAAGAATAAACGATAAAAATAATATCTGTCAAGAAAATGTATAAATATTTGCGATAAATTCAAAGAGGAACGTACAACGCAGTTGATACGCTATATATTTTCAAAATCCCCCGGTAAGGCCTTAGTAATAAACCGAGGTTTTACAATCGAAAGGATGGTCGGTAATACCGTTAGACTTGCAAAGGAGCTCGTGGCCATTACCAACGCAATCAACAGGCCGAGTTCGGACAGCATGTTGAATTTTGAAAGCATTAAAACGGCAAAGCCCGCGCCGACTGATACCGCATTAAACAGGATTGCCTTGCCCGAACCGTAGAACGTGTGGATAAGAAAATTCGGGTCGTTGCGCCGTTTGGTGTATTCATGGTGATAGGCAGCCAGATAGTGGATGGTATAATCGATACCGATTCCGATTGCAAAACTTGCGACCATTGCCGTACCGATATTGAGCTTGATACCGACGATACCCATAAACCCGAAGTTCAGTGCAACGGAAATCATCAGCGGGATAATTCCGATAATACCGGCGATAATCGATCGGTAATAGATCGCCAAAATGAGGAATACGATACCGAACGACACCGCCACGGAAATCAGCTGGGATTGCACCACAAGAGTATTTAACGACTGTTCGATAAACATCGAACCGTTCGGTTCTATAGATATGTCCTTGGGAAAATTGTCTTTCACATACGCCATAATCGCTTGCAATGCTTGTTCGCTGTCTTGTTGTCCGACTGTCCTGAGCTGAATATTTACTTTGAGTGTGGTCGGCGCATGCGTGTCGTCGATAAAATCCTGTACATTCCCCCCAAGAAGGAGGAGATAGTTTTGAATAAGCGCAGTAAGTTCATCCTGCGTTTTCTTTCCGTATTTTTTCGGATCCGTAGGAATTTCGTAGTAGGAAGCGCCCTTATAATTGACATCTTTTTTTAACGCGTCGACCAATTCGGTAGCGGAAACATATCTGCCGCGGCGGGCTGTTTGAGCCTCTGCCAGTTTTTCGATGATTTCGGAAAAAGTATACACCCGCTCTTTTGCCGAGCCTGCTGCGGCGTCTTTAGTCTTACCGGAAGCAAAGGCGGACTGCTCCGCATCACTTTGCGGTTCGTCATCCCCTCCCCATGCGGCATCGAAATCCCCGAAGTCGCCGAAATCTCCAAAGTCTCCGAAATCGTCAGATGAATCTTCGTTTTCTTTTCCGGTAGAGTTCGTACCGTTTCGTGTCGCAGTTGTGATAGCGGCAAGTCCCGTTGCCGGAGCATCCGCATTATATACTTGATTGAATCGTTTGATGACGTCTGCCAGCGACGTAATCTTCCCCACTTCGGGGATATTTTCTTCCGAGTATGCGGCAAGAGAATCGATTGCCTGCAACACATCGGGACGGATAACATCGCCTTGTTTTGTACCTTTAATAACCAAGTTCAGCAATTTTGAACCGCCGAATTTTTCCCGGATAAATGCATCGGAGCGGACAACCTGCACATCCGATTCAAAATATTCCATTAATACGTTGTCGATAACAAGCTTTGAAATCCCCAATCCTGCAAAGATGATACAGGCAAAACCGACCAACAATACGCTGCGCTTATGGGCATGTACAATTATCAGCGTTTCGGCAATAATCCGATCGACAATGCCGGTATGGCTCGGATGAACACCGAAACGGCCGCCGATGGTCGGATTACGCGGCCCTCGCAGGATAAGAATTGCAGGAATAAGCGTTACCGCAACGATAAAGGCGGACAGCACGCCGAAGCTCGAAAATATACCGAATTCGAAAATCGGGACGACGCTTGTAAAGCAGAACGATACAAAACCCGCAAAGGTTGTCAACGCCGCCAAAAAGACCGGCGGAATAACCCGCGCCATAGCCTCGACAATCTGCACCGAATGGGTTTCTGCAGAAATCTCTGTGCTTTGCGTTACCTCATCAAAATAATGATTGATAACATGAATACCATACGCACTGCCCACAGCAATTAGGATAACAGGCAGTACCGTCGAAAGAATAGTCAGCGGAATTTGCAGCAACGCCATCGCGCCGATCGCCCAAATGCACGAAATAATAACGGTAAGCAGCGGCAGCAACACGCCGGAAAATCTTCTAAACGAAAAGAATAGAACCCCCGCCACTACGATGACAACGATGGGCACCAGAAACATTAAATCGTGCCCGGTCGCATCATTGACAATTTCGCTGAAAACAGGCGCACCGGTTACATAAGTGACGGAATCCGGAAAATCCCATTCCTCCGCTATATGCATCACCGCACGGCATACGGCAACCGTTTCCGGTAGTCCGCTTTCTTCCTGTTTTATATTGAGGAAGATAATCGTCTGCGTGGCTTTTAAATCGTCGGAAACCAAGCTGCGGTTGTAGGTGTCCATCGAACGGAGCCTTTCGGTAATTGTGTTCAATTCTTCCGGCGAACCGGTTAGATGTTCCGGCACGAGTTTTTCGCTTACAATTGAATCGTCTGCGGCATCGATATGGGTTGTCGTTGTAAGCGATACGACATTTTTCACCAGGGGTAAAGCGAGCAGCCGCTTATCCAACTCCTGCATTTTTTCTAAGAATTCCCGATCTACCACAGTAGCATATTTTCGTTCAATTCCGATAAGGAGCGGCACCGAGTCGCCGAATATTTTTGCCATTTCAGCGTCCGCTATTCGAGCGGGATCGCTTTCCGGTATAAAGCGAAAATTATTATTATCAAATCGGATACGCGGAAGTTGCAGGGCAAAAAAGAGTGTAATACCGAGAATAATGCCTAAAATAACACGAGGATGTTTATATAACTTTTTAACCAGTGCATTTTTTGAAGCCATAAGCACCTACTTTGACGAGCGGGGGCTTAAAAAAACGTTTTTTAAAGCCCCCTAAGATTATTTAAGAGTCCTTATACTATACCCCCGTCGGCGTAAAGTCAAGGTTTGGGATGCCTCAGAAGCTACTATTTTTTTTGACACTATTTATAATGCGGAATCCCTGTGTTTGTTCTGTGGGTTTGACAAACTTATGCCAATGTCGGATACTTAAACTATGAATATTGCAAATTTTTTTACCGCAACAAGAATGGTTGCAGCGCCTCTTTTTATTTGTATCTATTATCTTCCGCGGTATGTAGGAATATCGGAACAAACGGTTTTGCTTATTCTTATACCGCTGTTTATTTATATGGAGTTTACCGATTTTTTAGACGGATATTATGCCCGTAAGTTGAAGCAGGTAAGCGATTTCGGAAAACTGTTCGACCCTTTTGCGGATGTGTTTGCAAATCTGACTGTGTTACTGGCGTTTATGCTGTCAGGTTATGTGCCGCTGCCCGTTTTTATCATTATTTTATATCGCGAATTAAATATTCTCTTTTTACGAATGCTTGCACGGGGTTACGGTATTACCATCGGTGCGAAAAAAGGCGGTAAGACGAAAACGGTATGCTACATCCTTGCCGAAGGTTTTACGCTACTTATTGAACTGCTGATTGCTTTTTCACTTGCGGAAAAATCCGTTACCGATACGATGACTATCATCAATAAAGTCATTTACTGGATCGCAGCTCTATTGTCGGTCGGCTCGTTTATCGATTATCTTGTGTCATATAGAAAGAGCAGTGGAATCAATTAATGGGGAATTTGTAATTATGAATTATGAATTATCACAGTCGGTTATATGAGACACTCTTTGAATCAAAGGAGAAATACAGCCGTAAGCTCTTAAAAATTCCGACACCTGAATTTTATGTTTTTTACAATGGAGAAGAAGCTTTCCCCCGTGATAAGACACTTAAACTCTCAGACGCTTTTATAGAGCAAAATGAGTATTATCATCTTGAGTTGACCGTTAAGGTAATCAACATAAATCAGCAAAATCAGCATCCGATATTGGAACACTGTCAAACGATGTATGAATACAGCCTCTTTGTAGATACCGTAAGAAAATGGAAAGAAGTAGATCCGATAAGCGGTTTTCAAAAAGCAATTGAAGAGTGTATAGCAAATAATATCTTGAAAGATTATCTGAAACGTAAGACTAAGGAGGTATTGAACATGTTACTCGCCGAATATGATTATGAAACAGATATAGCAGTGCAAAGAGCCGAAGAACGAGAACTAGCCTTTACCCAAGGTATTGAGCAAGGAATATCTCAAGGCAGAAGTGAAGGCATAGCCCAAGGTTCATATCAAAGAGCGCTTGAAACGGCAAAGAATTTACTCGGTTTAGGACTATCGATTGAGAATATCGCACAGGCTACCGGTCTCAGCAAGCAGGAAGTAGAAGAGATTAAATAATGGGGAATTGGTACATTCGCGAGTTTTAACTCTGTTTCAGCGCTTCCGCCTTCCAATCATTAATTGTTCTCATTTTCTCATCAAAAGAAGCTCCAATCAGTATAAGCTTCTTCCCGTCCGTCTGATATTTTGCTGCATATTCTTTCTCTTTTATCTGATTGAGAGCATCCTCTGCGGAACTGTTTCCGGTGAGCTTAAACTCAAAGATGTAGATGATCTCTGTTGTCTTGACTACACAATCGGCTCGCCCCGTAGAGCAATGCACCTCGGTCTGCACAAACTGTCCCATCAGCGCAAAGACGAGATACACTGCCGTTTGATAGTTTTGTTCTCGCAGCTTCATATTTTTTTCGGTGAAGTTATCATACGGTATACCTGCTATGATCGACCTCATCCGTTCCATA
>CAJPTT010000216.1 GCA_905373565.1 uncultured Treponema sp.
GCTTCAACCTGACATTGCGGACAAGCCGCAAATGCAGGTTAAGCGGTAGTTAGATTGACCTCTTCGAGGCGAAAAAAATTGATAATGCAAATAGATATTAATCAATAGTTAAGGAGGAATAATGAAACACATCATCAGACTAGCCGCGGTGATTTTCACAGTAACTGTTTTGTATGCGCAGAACACGCTAATCACTGAAAAATCATTCATCGTTGTACGGAATGGGAAAGAGGTTACTGCAACTTACGGAGGAAAGCCTTTGAGCGGTAATTCTTGGAAAGATAGAAAAGACCCATCGGCTGTACTCGCCGCGTTCTTTGTCAGCTATTTTAAGCAAACTGACGACTGGCATGATTTGATCGTGAATAATACATTTTATGAGATATTAGTCGACGAAATGAATGAGGCTTATAAGCAGTTCTACGGAATAGCCGATACAATTTCCATTACAATTAGTCCTGAAAAATTTATGCTTAAGGGGGACGCAACCGCTTTTTACACGATAAAAATCGCATATTCCTATGAGGGCGAAACTGACGAAGGTGAAGACGAAGTTACTATGGAAAAAGACAAAAAAAGCGGTGAATGGCTTGTGGCGGAATTGCCTTTGTAGAAGTTTTGCTTAATCTATTTTGCCTAACCTGTTCCGCTTAGGCAAGGGGGATTCCATCTCTCTTCTCTGTCCATTAACATATCATTTCCGCTTGCGTAAGTGTAAAAAGCGAGGTATTCTTCTTATATGACTGCACATAAACGCCTCGGCATTTTAACATCGGGGGGTGATGCACCCGGCTTGAACGCTGCTATCAGAGCTTTAGCTCGGACAGCGATGAACCGTTACGGAATGGAAGTGGTCGGTATTGAGCAAGGGTACCGCGGCCTCATCGAAAATAAGTACCATATATTGACGGAGCAAGATCTTTCCGGCATCCTCGCGCGCGGGGGGACGATCTTGGGGGCTTCCCGTGAAAAACCGTTTAAAGACCGCGGCTGGCGTAATGCGGACGGCAGCGGGGCGGTGGATTGTATTAAAAAAAATTACAAAGAGTTACGTTTAGACTGTCTTGCTGTTCTCGGCGGCAATGGGTCGCAAACGACGGCCGATATGCTTGTAAAGGAAGGCTTAAACATCATCGGTATTCCGAAAACCATCGACAACGATATCGTGCATAATGATATGAGCTTCGGCTTCCACACCGCACTTGATATTGCAACGGATGCGATCGACCGGCTGCATACGACGGCGGCGAGTCATAACCGTATTATGGTGATAGAAATTATGGGGCATAAGGCGGGATGGCTTGCGCTCTACGCGGGTATTGCCGGCGGCAGCGATGTCATTATCATCCCGGAAATCCCTTATCGGATTGAAGCAATAGCCGAGCACTTGCTGGAACGCCGTAAAAAAGGAAAACATTTTTCAGTTGTTGCAGTTGCCGAAGGCGCCATATCGTTGAGCGAAAAGGATATGAACAAAAAAGCGTTAAAAGAATCGCGCAAATCTATGGTCGGTTCAATCGGATATCGGGTCGCAGGGGAGATAGAAGCGGCGACCGGCGCCGATGCACGGGTGACGGTGCTCGGCTATTTACAGCGCGGCGGTACCCCCTCAGGCTATGACCGTATATTGGCAACGCGCTTCGGCGCTGCTGCTGCCGAGTTCGCTGCTACGGAACAGTACGGTGTTATGACAGCTCTGCAACAGGGGATTATCACCGCCGTACCGCTCAATAAGGTCGCCGATAAGGTAAAAAAGGTGCCGGAAGACCACCCGATGATTCGCGCTGCGTGGGATGTCGGCACCTGCTTTGCCGGTTAACTTACCGGCGCTCGGTTAGCTGCCGAGACCGCCTTTTTTAATTTCAAAATGGCTAAAGCTCATCGTAAAAGAGGCGCGGCCCTGCGTAACGGAGCGCAAATCGGTGGAAAAGCCGAAGAGTTTCGCCATCGGCGCCTGCGCATGAACGACATCGATATTCGGTTTTGAGTCCATGCCGAGCACCATGCCGCCGCGCTGCGTCATCTGACTCATTGCATCGCCGACAAATTCCTTAGGACAGAGTATATCGACATTCATCACCGGCTCAAGCAGTTCGGGAGCGGCTTTTCGGCACGCCTCATCAAAGCCCATCGCAGCGGCGGCCTCAAAAGCAAAGGTTGTCGCAGTCAGCTCGTCGTATTCGGCATCGATGAGGGTTACGCCGATGTCTACGCACGGATAGCCGTATTGAATCCCGGAATTAAAGGCGCCGCGGATCGCGTGCTCCACCGCCTCGATAATATCTTCGGGCAGGGAATGCGCCTGCGGAGTACCGCCTGTCGAGACCTTAACCGTGTTCTTAAAGCTATTCCCCGAACCTCGTTCAAGCGGCTCTACACGAAGTGTGAGTTGTGCCGCCTGCTCTTTACCGGCAAGTACCTTGCTGAATCGCTCGGTATGTTCCGCCGTTTGAGTAACGGACTCGCGGTAGGTTACCTGCGGCTTACCGATACGGGCTTCCACTTTAAAGTCCTGCAGCATACGGGTTGTAAGAACATCCAAGTGCAACTCGCCCATACCCGAGATAATGAGCTGTCCCGTTTCCGAATCCTCACGGCTTATAAAGGTAGGATCTTCCCGTGATAGAATTGCGAGCGTTTCTTTGAGTTTATCGCTTTCCGAAAGACTTTTCGGTTCGATGGCTACGGAGATAACCGGTTCGGGGAACTGCATGGATTCAAGGAGTATCGGCATTCCCTCACTGCCGAGTGTGTCGCCCGTTTGCGCCAATTTGAGCCCGACCAATACGGCAATATCGCCCGCTTCCACGCTGTCCATCGGCTCTGATTTATTGGAGTGCATCCGCAGGATACGGCCGACCCGCTCACGTTTTTTCTTGCCGACATTATATACCTGATCGCCTGCCTTTATTTTTCCCGAATACATGCGGACATAGCAGAGAGCGCCTGCTTCCCGATCATATTGAATCTTAAAGACCAAGCCGAGCGGCACGCCGTCGCTTTTGCAGGGAACGGAAACAGGCGTTTCTTTTTTCAGCTGAATCCCCTCGGCGGGCGCAACTTCATCGGGGGCGGGAAGATAGTCTACGATTGCGTCGATAAGCGGCTGAATCCCAATATTGCGCCGCGAAGATCCGCACAAAAACGGAATATACTGCCGTTTAAGTACCGCAGTACGGATTTCTTTTTTAATCAGTTCTGCCGGAATGGGCTCTCCTTCAAGCATCAACTCCGTTACCGTATCGGAGTAGGCGGAAACAACATCCAGCATTTTTTCGCGGTATTTCTCAGCCTCCGCACGGTATTGGTCGGAAAGCGGGCTGCGGGTGAATTTTTCCCCTTCGGTTTCCGCATCCCAGCGGATTTCTTCCATTGTTATAAGGTCGATAACGCCTTCAAAACTTTCCGCACTGCCGATGGGAATTTCAAGCGGCATCACCGTGCAGCCGAATTTCTCTTTGACATCCTCCATCGCCGCAAAAAAATCGGCGCCGATTCTATCCATTTTGTTTACAAAGCAGATGCGCGGTACGTGGTAGTGATCCGCCTGTCGCCACACCGTTTCCGTTTGCGGCTGTACCCAACCTACCGCACAGAGTACGGCAACCGCGCCGTCAAGTACGCGCAGTGAGCGCTCTACCTCGGCAGTAAAATCGACGTGCCCGGGAGTATCGATAATGTTGATTTGATGATCGCGCCAATAGGTTGTCGTTGCGGCGCTTTGAATGGTGATACCTCGGTCTTGTTCCTGCTGCATCCAGTCCATTGCCGCAGCCCCGTCATCAATTTCTCCGATACGGTGAATTTTTCCGGTATAAAAAAGAATACGTTCGGTTGTTGTTGTTTTTCCGGCATCGATATGCGCCATAATGCCGATATTCCGCATAGTGTTAAGCACGTGTTGCTCCTTTTTACCCTTTTTAATATTTCAATATGTTAGTGAGATGCCCATAAATCTGTGTTTTCATTAAGCAGTTTGTCAGTTACAGTCGGCTATTTGCTCCATCGTTGTGTCATAAAATACAACTTTATTTCGTCCTGTCTGTTTTGCACGGTAGAGCGCACAGTCTGCTTTACGGATCATCTGTTCAAAAGTGTCTTTTTCGGTCGGTTCCCCGGTAAAAACTCCGATACTGATGGTTGCTTGTCCTACCATTTCTTTTGCATGCCGTTCGTGCATCGATTCTATTGTTTTTCGAATTCCTTCTGCAATATGCATCGCCTTTTCGGGAAGCAAATTATACATTACAATCAAGAATTCTTCACCGCCGTACCGGCCGATAAGATCGGTTTCCGTGCGGATGCGCTTTTTGAGATCCTCTCCGATCAAGTGCAGCAGTTCATCACCTGCCTGATGGCCAAAACGGTCATTGTAGTTTTTAAAGAAATCGATATCAAACATCATAACCGCTATAGAAACATTGTGCTCCTTCGCCATTTGCCATATCTTTAAACCCAGCATGTCGATATACCGGCGGTTGCCTATTCCTGTTAAGTGGTCAAGCATGGAAAGTTCTTTAAGGGTAAAGTTATCCTGTATCAGTACCAGCTGTTTTTCTTCGAGTAGATCCGCATACCGCTGCAGCCAATATAGCTTATGTATCTTGTAAGCGACAGACACAATAACGGCTGCTATTACTATATAAAACCAAATCATGACGGGAGAGATGAGGAAACTCTGCCGTATAGTGAACGAAATACTGTCGTATACGACATCTTGCCCTTCCGCTGCATTTTTTACCGAGAATGTATAAGATCCGGGCGGAAGGTTGGTATACCGTACATAATCGCGACCGGACGCAACGATCCAGTCTTTATCAATACCTACCAGTTTATATGCCCCGATCGGCTTTTTGTGCCGTGAAGAGTAAGGCGCTGCAAACGAAATTTTAATATCATTGGTTTTGTAACCGAATACTAAGGTTTGTTT
>CAJPTT010000217.1 GCA_905373565.1 uncultured Treponema sp.
AAATAGCCTGTCCGGAAGTGTACATCCGTGTACACTTCCGGACGCGAGTTTTTGCAGAGCAAAAACGTCGCTGTTGCGTGGAACCCCGGACATCCGTGTCCGTTCTGAACATACAAGGCGCGAGCACAAATTAACCGCAGGCGTATCTTTGATACGTTGAGGACACTTTTTTACTGTATGACGCAGTAGATGCACCGTCTATTTCAAAAGGTGTTGCTAGGGTAGGTACGCCGCATTAACATTCCGCAGTGCATCGAAGAGCTTACGCTTTAATTCATAGTTACCGTCCGTAAGCTTATCCAATCGGGAGCGAGCGGTTTTTCTGCCTGAATTATTCTGATAGCTGCACGTGCAGGTGGAAGAAATATAGCCCTGCATTTCTGCATGGCGAACAATCATTGGGATATCGGCAAGGCAGAGCGGGCGGATAAAGGTCAACGGGAATTTGTCGAACTTCAGTACCGGAGGCATCGCCGCAAGCTCTCCTTTCGTCAGCGCATTCATCAGCGCCGTTTCGAGGATATCGTCCAAGTGGTGCCCAAGCGCAATCTTATTAAAGCCATGCTCCCTGGCGTACTTGCTCAATTCCAACCGGCGCTGACTGGAACACCACCAGCAGTTCATCTTTTTGTCGGTTTTAAGACGTTCCAATACCGAAATCGTTTTAACGGTTACATCAATTCCCCAGCTTTTAAACCGCTCCGCCAATTCAGGGGCAAACTCGGAGCCGATATCCGTAGCAATATGGAGCGCAGCAGCTTCAAAAACCGGATGGCGGCGCTGCAGCCGAGCCGCAAAATATTCTGCAAGAGCGGTCGAATCTTTCCCGCCGGAAGCGGCAATCAAAATCCTGTCTCCGGCTTCTATCATATTATATTCGGAAACAGCCTTATCGATGGTTCTAAACAGTTTCGGGTTTGCCATATCGGATGATAACAGATGCGCTTAGGCGGCGGCGCTTGGAAAACTCCGTACACGGAATCCAACGGATATCATTGATGTCCGTTGGCACCGGCATCGATATAGCTGTAGAGCGTATACTTTGAAATACCGAAGTAAGTTGAAATCTTATCGCCGGATTTTGTAATTAAAAAAGCTCCCGAGTCATTTAAAAATTTAATAGCGGCAATTTTATCGTCTTTATTCATCAGAGCAACCGGCTTGCCTACAATGCGAACTGATTGTTCGATCAACTCATCCAAAAGATCATTCACATTTTGCGGAATATTTTCCGGTTCATTTTTAGCGCTGACAGGTGAAATAAGCTGCTGTAACACATTCTCCGCCATCTGCATTGAAGTAATATCGAAATTAATCGAGAGTACCGCTTCAATTGAATCATCTTCGCCGCGGATAAACATAGTGCTTGATTTAAGGATGCGCCCGTCTTTTGTTTTTGTCAGATAGCTCAGCTTATCTTCCAATGTTTTATGATCGCTATGCAGCGCTTCAAGCACTACATGCGACGGCCCGTCTCCTATTTTCCGCATCGTAACATTTCCGTTTTCTATAATGACGATCGAGCTATTGGTATAGTCTGCCGTAAAATCATGCACAAGGACTTCGCAATTGTTACCAAAATGGACAGCAATACCGTGTGCAATTTGCTGCAGCAGCGCAAGGGTGTGTTCGGACATCATACCGTGTAATTTCCTTCTATTGCAGCTTGCGTATAGCCTGATTGAGCTGTTGCACAGCGGCATTTTGAGGGTCGGCATCGATAGCCTTTTGTAAGTATCCGACAACGGTTTCCGTATCCGCATCTCCTGTCATCAAATAAGAATAGGCTGCCAAGTACCATGCAAGCTGTAATTCGGCAGGTGAAAGATCGCCTGTTTCCGCAGCGGCTTTGTACTCATCGCCTGCTTTAAGATAATTGCCCTGCTGTGCAAAGCTCTTGGCTCGTATGTCCGCGCTCATCAACACATATTTGCCCTTTAAGCCGGATCGATTATCGGGATCGAGTGCAGGTACTTGCATACGCAGCGAATCATAACGGTGCGCTTCCGCATTGCCGACCGTAGTTAAAAACGCATCGATTGCTCGTGCCTTTTCCGGCCCTTTTGTAGTATCGATATGCTTTCGTGCTTCAACTACCTTCGTCCGCTGCGCAGTCAGAGCTTTGATCTTTTCTATCAATTGCGCTTCGTTTTTTATATCAGCTCCTATAACGGCAGAGGCGTACATATCCTGTTCGGCTGTTTGCAGTACGATAAACGGAATTTCCGGCACCGCATATTCCGAGAACAACAGATAATTCTTTTGCACTGTTTTCCGTTCATTTTCCGAAGGGTTACGCAGCAAGTCGATAAAACGGACGGCATAGTTCTTCGCCAGTTCCGTTTTACATGATTCGGTTAGAATATTCTTAAAAAAAATTCCCGCTTCCTTTGACCAATCGGAACCGGTAAAGATAAGCAGTATGTCTCTATCATCCGTATTTTGACGGGCAGTCGTGCCGCTCTTCTCCGCTGAGGATGTAGAAACACAGCTATTCATCATCAAGACAAAGCAGAATCCGATACATAGTAATCCATATCGATATAATTTTTGCATAGAACGATTATAGCATTAAAACAACAAATCGCAAAGGTGCCGGGATGTGTTACGGCAACCGTATTCCTCAATATTTTCTTCGAGCAACATTGATTTTGCAAGATAGTTTGATTGCTTTAGAAATAAACGGTATCAGCGATTATCTCTGTTGATTTTACCGCTAAAATCGGTACAATCGGCATATCGATATTTTGAGGTTTCTATGATTCTGTTTATTTCCTTTCTTATCATTTTGGCAATGCTGTCGACCAAAATCAGCGATAAATTCGGGCTGCCGCTTCTTATCGGCTTTATTCTGATCGGTGTTCTTGTCGGAAGCGATGTCTTAAATTTGTTCTATTTTGATAATGCGCTTTTAACCAAAAAAATTGCGGATATTCTGTTGATCTTTATTATTTTTGACGGCGGATTTTGCATTTCGAAAGATACGTTTCACAAAGTTGCCGGACCGTCGATGACGCTTGCGATACTCGGCGTTGCGCTTACTTCGGCAACACTCGGCTTCTTAATTCACTTTGTCCTAAAATTCGATTTAGCATACTCGATGCTGATTTCTTCCATTATTTCTTCTACCGATGCCGCCGGTGTTTTTATGATTACCAAGTCTAACCCGATTAAGGATAAACTTGCCGCAACGCTCAATGTTGAATCCGCAGCAAACGACCCGATGGCGATCTTGCTTACCCTCACCTTTGTACATATTGCGATCGGTTCCTTTGATTCCCCTGCTTTAGCTGTTGCACGACTCATTTGGCAATTTGTCGGCGGCATTATTATCGGTTATTTTGCTTTTCAAGTTTCAGTAGGGCTGTTTAATCGGCTGCAATCCGACAATAGAGGCAACTATAACGTACTGATGCTCGGATGCGTGCTGCTTGGATACGGCGCGGCGGAGCTCTGTCAAGCAAACGGTATTATTGCAGTGTTCTTTATGGGTTATTGGATCGGTAATACCGCCCTACCTGCAAAGCGCAGTGTCGGAAATTTTCTCGAAAGCGTTTCCACTATTTTTAATATCACGCTCTTTATTATGTTGGGACTTTTGTCATTTCCGCATCAGTTTGTCCATATTTGGAAAGAAGCGCTTATCATTGTCGGCATTATGATGTTTGTCGCCCGTCCGCTTGCCGTGTTGGTTTCCACGTTTCCGTTTCAATACACGCGGAAGGAAAAATTCTTTTTAATGTGGGGCGGCATTAAGGGTGCGGTTCCGATTGTTCTTGCAACTTATCCACTCGCGAACGGATTGGACGAAAACGGTTTTATTTTTAACTCTATCTTTTTTGCCGTTTTCCTTTCCTGTATTATACAAGGGACTACGCTTGCTCCCCTTGCACGGCTCTTGAAATTTACCAATCCCAAAAAACCGGAATCACTGTATTCGGTCGAGCTGTATTCGCTTAAAGCAAGCGACATTGATATCTTCGATATTTATATTGAGAACCACTCCGGCAGCATCGGTCAGAAAATCAGCGATCTGCATCTTGATAAGGATACGCTTATCAGTTCAATCGTACGAGATGGGAAAATTATCTTTCCTAAGGGCGATACCGTTATTCAAAAAAACGATATTCTGTATGTGCTTGCTCATTCGGCAAGGGTAAAGGAAATTACGGAAACACTCAATCAGCCGAACGAGTGAGATATCAGTCAGTCTGATGCCGGTATTGCGTCGGGGTTGTTGATTCCCATAGCAATATCTCCTACTGAAATTTTTTGCGTAAAAGCGCAAATATTTTCAGTAGAAAACGAGATTCTTAGACAATATCAGGGTGGAATCCTAATTAGTTTTAAACTTACCCACTTCTTCTACAAGGTTTTGAATACTCTGCTTATTCTTTTGCGTAATTTCGTTGACTTCCTGTACGGCATTGTTGATTTGCACGGCGCCCGAAGCCATTTCATTCATACTTTCGGTGATAACGCGCGATGCATCATTTAATGTATGAATACCCTGCGCGACGTTTTCCTCATTCCGCAAAATCTCCACAGAACCGGTACTTACTTGGTTCGTTACAACCGACATCTCATTCATCGTGTCGAGTACGTTACGGCTGCACGAGGACTGCTCCTGCATTGCAGCAGTAATCTTATTGCTGACCGCCTTGACTTGATCGGAAAGGGTAAAAATGCTGCTAAACGTCTCTTCGACGGTACGGGAAATACCGGAAAGTGTTTCTATCTCATTGCTGAAATTTTTAAGCGTTGCAGTGATCGTTTTTCCTTGAGTGGCAGAATCTTCTGCGAGCTTGCGGATTTCGTCCGCAACGACGGCAAAGCCTTTACCCGCTTCCCCTGCGTGAGCTGCCTCAATTGCCGCATTCATAGCCAATAGGTTTGTCTGGCTTGCAATATGCTGAAT
>CAJPTT010000218.1 GCA_905373565.1 uncultured Treponema sp.
GCAGCGCACCGGAGGCCATCTCGTTCATACTATCGGTGATAATATGAGTGAGGTTATCCAGCTTATGCATCTCATTTGTAACGTTTTCGCCGCCTTTCAGCATTTCTTCGGAACCGGCCTGTACTTCCATCGTAACCGTATTGATGTTTTTGATGGCGGTCAGCACCCCATTACTGCCATTCTCCTGTTCGCGCATTGCCTCCGTAAGCCGGTTACTCATATCTTTTACCTGCTCCGCCAAGCTGAAAATAGCGTTGAATTTCCCCTCAACCGTTTTAGAAGAAGCGGAAAGCGTTTCAATTTCGCCGCTTAACATTTTGAGCGTTGCCGTTATCGTTTTTCCCTGAACCGAAGATTCTTCGGCGAGCTTTCTGATCTCATCGGCGACAACAGCAAATCCTTTCCCTGCCTCTCCTGCATGCGCAGCCTCAATCGCGGCATTCATTGCAAGTAAATTCGTTTGGGAGGCAATGTGCTGAATAACGCTACTGGCTTCCATCAGCGAACCCGATTCTTCGGCAAGTTTTTGCGTTACACTATTCGACGTTACGATTGTTTCTTTGCCGTCGTTTGTGGCCGTTACAAGCTCTTTAATGGAATCGGACGTTTTATTCAGCATCTGCGTTATGGAAGCAATATTCGCGACCATCTGCTCTACCGAAGCCGATGATTGAGCAACACTGCCTGCTTGCGCTTCAATACTGCCATTGAGTTGCTTGATTGTCTTGACAATTTCTTCAACGGTTGCAGACGTTTCGGTAACGCTTGCGCTTTGCGTTAAGGACTGTTGTTTAACGCTTTCGATATTTGCATTGATTTGATGGATTGCGCTTGCCGTTTGCGTTACGTTTCCGGCAAGCTCGCTGCCCACCTGTTCCATATTCGCCGTATTTTCTTTCACCATGCTGATAGATGTCCTTATTTTTTCCATTGTCCGGTTAAAATACGACGACATAGCGCTGAATTCTTTTGAGGTACGGACGGATAAATTGACGGTTAAATCGCCTTCACCTTCCGCTATGTTTTTCAGTGCGTTGTTTATCTGTCTGAACATAGAAGTAACATACGAAAGCGACAGGAAAACGGCGATTGCGCATATCAAAAAGATGCCCGTGCCGAACAAAAATGCTTTGAGCCGTATGGTATATATGTCCGTAAAAATACTTTTTTCGGATACGGCAATACAGAACATCCAACCGGTCATGGTATCATAATGCGGAATAGAAAGATAATAATCCTTCCCCACATTAATTCTTAAAAGCCTGTCGCTATCGTTTTGCATAGCGCCGAGAAAAGCCTTATACCTTTTATCGGCAATGCTATCGACGGTGTCGCTAAACGAATATTCGGGATGCACGACAAAATGTCCCGTTTGGTCGACAATGAACACGGTATTCTTCCCGCTGGTATTATGCTCCATCAGCAGCGATTGCAGTTTATCAATCTTGATATTCGTTGCAAGAACACCGACCGTAGCGCTTTTTTTGATAAGCGGCGTACTCATCGTGATCATCGGGATGTTGCGTACGCTGTCCATATAAACATCGGTAAACGAGGTTTTGTTATTCCGTATCGCAACCGTATACCATGGCCGCTTTGTGGGAATAAAGTCTGCGGGCGGCTGCCAGTCGGAAGAATCAATATACACGCCGTTTTCAAGTCCTGCATAGATATCGAATAAAATTTCATGAAAATTTTTATCGATATTGGAGGCTACCGCATACATCATTTGAGGATCGTCGAGATGTCGTTCAACTTCGCGTGCTGTTGTTTCCACTATTCTCGCCCGCTCCGTTTCGAACGTATTAAGAAGCGATAAGTAGTAGTTTTTCTCCGCAATGAGCGTTTCCTGTGCATTTACGGTGATTATCCTTTTTGCTTGGACAAACCAGACAAACGACAGCAAAAACATAATGACCGCAAAGGGAATTGTCAACATAATTAATAATTGTGCCCTTATGGAAAGAGACGAATAACGGTTTTTCATATTAGATATTATTATCTCTATAAGGGGGTGATTGTCAATAGCGCATTCAAGGCAGAAAGTTTTGATAATTTTCGGATAAACGATTGAGACATATCGGTATTTAACCGAAAATAAAAATATGAGAGTGCTTTTATATGATCAAGATATACAAAGAAATAAAAGTCTCCACCGGTATCTCGAAGATGCCAACATACAAGTTACGGCTGCTTATTGCTTAAAAGATTTTCTTTCCAAGTTCAAAAGCCCGTCACTTAAAGTTTTACTCATCGAACACAGTAGAATACAACACTACAATATCAATATCGACGAATTACTTGGTCAACTCGGTTTAACGTTCACCGTCATCGACTATACCGAAACGGAAACGACTTTCGATTTTTCCGTTCATTACCTATCGTCATATTACTATTTTCCGTTCACGACCGAAAAAGATAAAAAATTGATTAAAAAAGTTAAAAAGAAGCTCCGAAAGTATAAGGAACAAAAAGAACACCATGCACCTCAAATAGGTTTTCAAGCTTTTAATGCTTATTCTGCCGATGCAAGCGGAGTCAGCCGGGTAATGGAACACTTTACAGAGAAACAAAAACAACTGATTACACGGTTATTGGAAAAGAAAGATGGAATAAGCGTTGAAGAAATTATTGAACTATTAAATGCACAAACAGCTAAAAACAGCCAGAACTATGTGCAGACGCATATCTATCGGCTTAGAAATAAACTCAATCGCCTGCTTGGAAACGAATACATCATCTCATATAAAGACCATACCTATCAGCTACTCTGTATTCATAAATAACAGCAGGATAAATCTAAAGAAAAACAACAAAACTCTTCAAAAACCGAAGTTTTTGGACAGGCATATTCCCAATAAGCTCTATATTATAAAATCTGAAAAAACACTTACCGCAGAAAGAATCCAATCTGCGGTAAGATAAAAACAACTTTCGCTACTTCGCTAAAACAGCCGCAATACGCTCAAGAACCTTTTTACGATCGAGCGGTTTAACGATATAGTTTTTCGCTCCGAGCAACAGAGATTTCTTTACCAGCTCTTCTTTTCCAAGTGCGCTGATCATAACAACTTTTGCATTTTTATCAAAAGCCATTATCTGTTCAAGAGCCGTAATACCGTCCATTTTAGGCATTGTGATATCCATCGTAACAAGGTCGACATTCGGACACAACTCTTTATATTTTTCAACACCCTCAAACCCGTCGACAGCAGTTGCAACAACTTCATAGCCTTCGCTGGTTAAAATCTGACCGATCTGTTTGGAAACGAAAATAGAATCATCTACCACCAGGACTTTATAAGACGAACCATCAGCCTTTACGCCGCCCGGTGCACGTTCGTTAATAGACGGAAAATCTTGTTTAGAAATCATAGCCTACTCCTCTTAAGCTCTGTCGCGAATAGCAACGTTTATTTCAACTTTACCTTGCGCCATTTCCATCGGTACAATCAAGGCTTCAATGTCACTGCTGGATATTGACATGTTATCACCGGTGAAAAGAGCAGGCGGGGTTAAATCGAATTTAAACCCGAGATCATGCAGCTTTGTTACTGCTTGTGCGGTAATGAGGTTCGCAAGTTCCGTGATCGTCGCACGGCCCAATTCATCAAATTCGGTGAACTCTTCTTGATTCATCGTCGATGCGATCTTTAATGCCGTTTCCGCCGTCATATCAAAAATGACCCGTCCTTCAACATCACCGGCCAAACCTACAATTGCCGCAACACCCATCACAGGCATACAAGTAGATTTCAAATACAAGTCACCGCGTTTAACTTCACCGCCGAGCACTTGCACTAAGATATTATAGGCAGCTTCGCTAAACGGATTGATATACTCTACACGCATCAAAATCTCCTTCCGAAAAAAATTAAACGAACAATAACATCCGTTACGGTACGAGGTCCGTTTTCAGTTTTATACAAACTGCGCATGACAACCGCTTATCAAACGGTCGTCAGCCCTCTGTTTATCAATAACCGAAAAACTTAGTAAGTTTCGGCTATCCGCTACAAGCTACTCCCGTGAGAAAGTAGTTATATCCCCCATTACTTGCCGCATCCATCCGCTCTGTTTAGGCATCATTTCATTTGCACCTAAGATAACGATACCGGTCGACTTTAGTTTATCTCTAAACTCTTCCAGTAGTATATTTTGCTTTTCCGTTTTAATAAATGATAATACATCACGTGCAAGGATAATATCGGCATCCGGCACCGTATTTTGGTGTAAACAATCATGATACTCAAACAAGATCATATCTTTTATTTCTTGATTAAAGCTGTATGAATCATTCACACCTTTGACCAAATACGGCTTAAATCGGTTAATAATCTGTTCCTCCGGAACGGTCAACATCGGTGCATTGGAAATAGCCAATAAATCGGCATCGTTGGCATAAATTCTAATAGTGGCACGCGGATATTTTTGTTTTAAAAGCACTGCAAGGCTATATGTTTCATATCCTGCATCGCACCCGACATTCCAAACGGTAATAATTTTAGCATCATTATCGGGCAACGCAGTTAACACCGCATTCATATAACCATCAGACCAAAACCGGTGCGTATCGGGTGAAAGGAAATTACTCAAAAACTCTCGTGCTTGATCTTCCGATTGTATCTGAATGTTGGAAGCAACACGCATATCCCGCCATTCATAGTATCGTTTTTCCAGCCATGCATTATTGACGGGAGAAGCATAGAACTGATCGAGAGCGGCGAGCGTATCACCGATAAAGCGGATATCAAGCGCATCATTTGATTGAGCGACTTCCTGCACACCGGTCTTTACGGCAGCATCGGTCGGTAAAGCATCTTCTTCGATAACTGCCGTTTTAGTATCCGTCACGGTACGAGCAGCAAAAATGCGATCCACATCCAACAGAATATACAACTGTCCTGAATTTTCTAC
>CAJPTT010000219.1 GCA_905373565.1 uncultured Treponema sp.
GCGCATGCTCAAGGTCTTTAAGACCGTCGTATAAATACTGCCAATTCCAACGGCGTTTTTCGATAAAAGAGGGGAATTTATCAAGCTGTGCGCAGCCTATTGCCGCCTGCATATCGGTTGCTTTTAAGTTATATCCAAAGTGGCTATATACGTATTTATGGTCATACCCGAACGGCAATAACCCATACTGCTGATCAAATCGGTGTCCACAGCGGTTATCTTGCCCTGCGGCGCAAGTACAATCACGCCCCCAGTCGCGCATTGAACGGATAATTTTATGCAGCAAGGGATTTGAGGTATACACAGCGCCGCCTTCTCCCATAGTCATGTGATGCGGCGGATAAAAACTGCTGGTACCGATATCGCCGACAGCACCAGTGTATTTCTGTTCACCATCGATAGTGTATACGGAACCTAGGGCATCACAGTTATCTTCTATAAGCCAGAGATTATATTTTTTACAAAAAGCCCGCACAGCCTGCAAATCAAAGGGATTACCCAATGTATGCGCAATCATCACTGCTTTTGTTTTAGGCGACACGGCTTTTTCCAATTGCGTTACATCGATATTATACTGCGGAATCGTTACATCAACAAAAACAGGAATTGCGCCATATTGAATAATCGGTGTAACGGTAGTAGGGAAACCGCAGGCAACGGTAATAACCTCATCTCCGCGCTTTATCTGCCGATCCTTTAACAAAGGCGATGTCAGCGTCATAAAGGCAATTAAATTTGCCGAAGAGCCTGAATTTACTAACGAACAATACCCGACCTGCAAATAGGAGGCTAATTTCTTTTCAAACTTCTCTGTATACCGTCCCGCCGTAAGCCAAAATTCCAAAGCGCTATCTACGAGATTTAGTACCTCATGCTCATCGAATACGCGGCTTGCGTACGCGATTCTATCACCATCCTTATAAGGTTGGTTTTGCATATAATGAGTATAATATTCTTTTACACTATTAAGAATACTATCGTGAGCTTCGCTTTGTATCATATTTTCAAACATTGTATTGCTCATATTATATATCTTCCCTAAATAAGTTATTTGTCTTATATTTTAATTTATTGGGGTCTTGTAAAACCTCTAATAATTTCTTGTAAGAATGTGGATACGGTAAATTAGCACCGGATCCCACAATTCTACAAAAATAGTCATAATTCGGATAAAAGCTTCTCATATAATTAAAAGTAAATAAAAGCTATTTACAGGCTCGTGATAAATCTTTCCCTTTTAGTTCGATCAGGAAAAAACGATCATCATCAATACATAAGCCGTAATCGCATTTCTTTACATCATTTGAAGTTATCAAGCCGCCATCTATCCGCACTCCACAAGCTTCTTTTCCATTTTTATTTTTAGCAACATACTTTGACTTAGATTTTTGATCTGTAAAAACAAATAAAGCTCTTCTATCAGGACCTGCTATAACACACCCCCTCAATGTTTCATCAAGATTCATCAGCATACTCCAGAACATACAATTCATCATATATAGTATTTATCTGAGAAGCACAATTATCAATAATAGTTGTATCGATGATTTTCGATTCATCATCCATAATATTTTTTACATAGCCGTCTTCCAAACTATAGGCAACAACATCAGTGTAATCCAATAAACAGTTGTCAGAAATACTCTTAGTCCTTTTTCCCATTGTTTGCAATTTCTTTGCATATATGTAATTATTTATTGCACTTAAAATATAAGGCGAATGTGTAGCAATGATAAGAACGTTATCTTCATTTTTATTCAAATTGATAAGTAAGTCATTCAAAATAGTAACTTGTGATGTAGGAAATAAGTTTTGCTCAGGTTCCTCAACGATATTGATAAAACAAGAATTAATATATGGTTTTAATATATCTTTTAATTTGCCACTTACATTCTGCGGAAGCATTTTAGAAATCCCGGACATAAAAAACGTCTTCAGAAGACTTTCCATAGCCGAGCCATCTTTTATGTTCAATTTATCTTTTATAACCGGAAAAAGGGCATCTTTTTCGTATTTGCTCAATTGCGTTAATTTCGATAGAACATCTTCATTTACACTATCAGAAAGATAATTGGTAACAATCGATAAGGGGACCAATGACTGTAATCCGCTCGAAGCCTCTGATAATGAAACAATAGCACTCGTTTTCTTTTCTTTTATAAATATACGCATTTGAGGCTTCGAAAAAAACACCGTATGATATGGTAAATGCAGTTCAAAATACTCCGGCAAATAAGTTTTTTTTGCCGAATCCAATTCCCCAATAATATTTTGCAACATAATTGGAATACGTTGTATTTTTTCAGCATCTTCTAATACAGCCAGTAAATTGCGTTCCGATGGTATATACATAATTTTAGGGCGCACATAGGTCTCGGCATTTCGTTTTTGGACATGAAAAGAATTTTGTGCCTGAATATAGGTAAATGAATATTCAGTACCAAGAAACGCTAATTCTGTTGTTTGTGTAAAATAGTCTTGAAGTTTCTGGTTTTTGCACAGATCAATAAAATGCTCTGCCGTAAAAGAATCAATTTGATAGTCACCTCTAACACAAGCTTTTTCAAGCCATAAAAAAGTTGCAATTAATTTTATTATCGTACTTTTGCCAGAGCCTTGTTCACCAATAAATACAGACAGCCTTTGTATTTCAAAGAAACCGTCTTCCGAATCGGTATATCCTTCTTTTATAGGACCAAAATTCTTTATACGGATTTTATTGTTATGCATTACACATCCTCAATTCAATACGGTTTTTAATGAAGCTGAAACAGATACATTTATAAACTCAAGATTAAAATCTGTTAGAATATTTCCTCGTCAAAATATTCTTTAATTTGTTTGTCGGTTATTTCTCCGGCAGAGCTGCGACTTTCTAGGCTCTTTTCCCATTCAACAACCTTATCAACTGCCGTTTTAATGGACCAATGAGGATGCCATTTCAAAACGTTTTTTGCTTTTGTGTTATCCAGTTTTAGAAAGTTCGCTTCGTGAGGCCCATGTTCTGTTTCAGTTTTCCACTGCGCGCCATTTCCCCAAGCCGTGCAAAACAGAGCCGCAAGCTCACCGGTTGTTACGCAGCTTTCATCATCGGGACCAAAATTATAGGCTCCTTGTAACGCCCTATTCTCGTACTGAGCTTGCGCTAAAAGCAAATAGCCGGACAAGCACTCGAGAACATGCTGATATGGACGAGTTGAATGAGGATTCCTCAAAACAATAATCCGCCCGTCTTTTACAGCTCGGATGCAATCGGGAATAATTCTATCTTCCGCACAGTCGCCGCCGCCTATTACATTTCCGCTCCGTGCCGTACTGATTGCAGAAGCAGTTTCGCCGGTAAAAAAAGAATTTTTGTAACTATATGTTACCAATTCGCTGCAGCTCTTACTATTTGAATACGGATCAAAACCGCAAAGATTTTCGTTTTCTCGATATCCCCAACACCACTCTTTATTTTCATACACTTTATCGGTAGTGATATTCACAAATGATCTTACCGATGCACACTGACGAACAGCTTCCAATATATTCACCGTTCCCATAACATTCGTACTATAGGTTTCCACCGGCTGTCTATATGAAAGGCGCACAAGCGGCTGGGCAGCAAGATGGAACACTATATCAGGCCAAGCCTTTGTAACCGCTTGTATAAGAGCATCTTTATCACGTATATCACTTTCAATTGAATTGATATATTTTTTTGTGTCAGTCGCATCAAACAACGATTGTGTTGCAGGAGGAAGCGCATAACCGGTAACATGGGCACCTGCAGCAAGTAATACGCGGATGAGCCATGTTCCCTTAAAACCGGTATGACCGGTAATAAATACTTTTTTGTTCTTATAAAATGAAAGCATCGCTATTTCCAAACCTTCCATGGAGGATTCCCGCTTGCCCACAACGCATTTAGCTCCTGCTTTTGTTTTAAGGTATCCATCGGCTTCCAAAAGCCATTATGTTTATACGCATTTAATTGATTATCTTTCGCTAAATTCTCTAACGGATCTCGCTCAAAAATAGTAGGATCGCCGTTTTTGATATAGTCAAATACTTCAGGCTGGCACACAAAAAAGCCGCCGTTTATCCAGCTGCCATCACCGGCGGGTTTTTCACGAAATTCAGTAATGGCATTCTCATTATTGATACTCAAAGCCCCGAATTTTCCATCCGGCAACACAGCTGTCAAGGTTGCTAACTTTTTGCTTTCCTTATGAAAGGCAATCAGCTTGGAAATATCAATATCACTCACACCATCACCATACGTCAACATAAACGGTTCGTTACCTATATACTTTTGAACCCGCTTAACACGTCCGCCGGTCATTGTTTCAAGACCGGTATCTACCAACGTTATTTTCCACGGTTCCGAGGCCGAATTGTGATACGTTATTTCATTTGAACGCAAATCAACCGTTATGTCGCTTGAATGCATATAATAATGATAAAAATAATCTTTAATATAATAAGACTTATACCCACAGCAGATAATAAAATCATCAAAACCGTATGATGAATATATCTTCATAATATGCCACAAAATCGGTTTTCCACCTATTTCAACCATAGGCTTCGGCTTGAGTTCTGTTTCTTCAGAAAGACGAGTTCCAAGCCCACCTGCTAAAATAATCGTTTTCATTTTATCTCCTAGCCCTTATTTTTAAACGGCAGCCGTAACAATGCGTTACGGACAAATTATAAATCCTAATGGACCTGCGCAGCCTCATCGTTTCTATTAATGCAAGCGATTTTTGCCGGTATCATCCAGGCATTCATCAATAACTCACGGCCATCCTATCTATTTTGTTTCTAATTTCAACACAAGCATTCTTCTGAAAATTTACTCTTCGTCCCATTTTTGTATTTGATTTTTTTTAACGAAATACGCATTTCCAGCTAGCAAAGCCATAGGC
>CAJPTT010000220.1 GCA_905373565.1 uncultured Treponema sp.
GCCTTCAACTGTTGTACACGGATGTACAACAGTTGAAGATGGTTCAAATGGTCTCGCGACCTCAATTATTCTGCGATGTTTATCAATTTTTCCTGATGCAGTTACCCATCTGCTAGAAAAAATGTGCGAAATTTTATCCAAAATTTCGCACAGAAAGAAGGTACCGCATCCTTATACTCTACAGCACGTACTTCTCTAAAAAGCGGGCGATGCCGTCTTCGTTATTGGTGTAGTCCGTTACTGCGTACGCAATATCTTTGATAGCGTCGAGGCCGTTTTTCATGGCGATGCCGTATCCCGCAAGGCGGATCATCGTTTCGTCATTCATACTGTCGCCGAATGCCATCACTGCCTCATTTTTGATACCGAGCAGCCATGCCAGCTCTTGCAGGAATTCCCCCTTACCGGTATCCAACGGAATGATTTCCAAAAAATACGGCTTACTGGTAAACAGGACAGCCCGCGTACCGAACCGTTTTCTAAACTCAGGCTCAACGGCAGCGATAATATCCGGATCCGCAGGGATGAGGAGCTTATACACCGGCTTGGTGCGCAAAATTTCCCGATAGTCATTCGGCACGACAATCTTCATTTTTGTCAGATGCGCGTCCCTATCCGAAAAAACCGTCCGTTTAACGATATAAATGGTATCGTCAAAGTAGAGATGACAGGAAAGATTTTGCGACTCGATATAATCGTAAATTTCAAGCGCAAGAGCAGCGCCGAGGCAGCGGCTGATAATTTCCAGCTTCATATCGGAGGTCAATATCTGTGTTCCGTTGTTGCACAGGATATAGCTTTCGGTTTTATCCGAACCGATCCGCTGCGCATACGAATGCACCGAACGGGGACTTCTCCCCGAAGCGAGCAGCGTCAACACGCCTTTTTTCATTAATGCCTGCAACACCGATACCGTATAATCGGAGATGGTCAGATCATCCCGCAAAAGGGTGTCATCCAAATCCATTGCGATAATTTCTATATTTTTCAACTTTTCCATTACAGCGGGTCGCCTTTCAGCAATTTACCGATACGCTCAAGCGCAACCCGTATTTTGCTGATGTCGGTAGCGTAGCAGCAGCGGACAAAGCCTTCGCCGCCGCTTCCGAACACGTGCCCGGGAACAACCGCAACTTTGTAGTCGGTAATCAGCTTAATCGCAAAATCTTCCGAACTTAAACCGGTACTGCGGATATCGACAAAGAGGTAAAATGCGCCGTCGGGCGTTATATATGGGAGATGCATCGAATCAAAGCTCTTCATCATCAAATTGCGCCGCTGCCGGTAGGAAATTCGCATCCGCGCAACCTCGTCCCAGCCGCGTTCCAATCCTTCCAGCGCCGCATATTGGCTCATAATCGGAGCGCAGATTGCCCCATACTGGTGAATTTTATGAACTTGAGCCATCAGCTCCTGCGGACAGGCGATAAAGCCGATACGCCAGCCGGTCATCGCAAAGGACTTTGAAAACCCATTGAGGATAATGCAGTAATCCTTCATTCCGGGAAAGGAACCGATAGACACATGCGGCGCTTCATACCTAAGTTCGCAATACACCTCGTCGGACAGCGCCCAAATCTTGTGCTTTTTCACTACGGCGGCGATCTTTTCCATCTCATCAGCAGGAATCATCGTACCGGTGGGATTGTTCGGGCTACAGATAATCAGCGCCTTGGTTTTCGGCGTAATAAGCGCTTCGATGGCCGCCGCAGTCGGGATAAAGTTATCCGCCGAGGTATCCAGCCCAACCGGTTTCGCCCCGCAGAGCGCCACCAAGGGCTGATACGAAACATAGCACGGCTCCGCAACAATCACCTCATCCCCCGGGTTAAGGATGGAACGGAACACAATATCGATTGCTTCCGAAACGCCGAAGGTAATCAGTACCTCGTTTTTAGGCGAATACGACATACCGTAGCGGTTCAAATAACCGGCAATCGCTTTGCGGAGCGGTTCAAGCCCCCAGTTTGAAGTATAGGAGGTATGCCCGCATTCGAGATGATACCATGCCTCTTCGCGCATACCCCACGGCGTTGCAAAGTCAGGCTCCCCTACCCCCAGCGAGATAATATCATCTTTTCCGGCAGCAAGCTCAAAAAAGCGGCGGATACCGGAAGGAGCAATACTCGCAATCCGGTTGGAAAATTTATCAGGTCTATCCATCATGCGGTAATCTCTTCACGGGAATCTTTTTTCGGGTCGATATAATACGTTCCGTTTTCTTTGTAAGTCTTGAGCACAAAATGCGTACGTGTACTGATCACTCCTTCCAGCGAGGCGAGTTTTTCCGACACGAAAAAGGCAACCTCTTTTAAGTCTTTTCCTTCGACCAACACATGCAAATCATATCCGCCGGACATCAGCTGTACCGTCTTTACCTGCGGATACCGGTATATCCGCTCCGCAATGCGGTCAAATCCGTGTTCCCGCGCCGGAGCAACCTGAATTTCGATCATCGCGGATACCGTATCGCTGCTCGTCAGCCGTTCACGGTTGATAACCGCAGCATATTTTAAGATGATGCCCTCATCCTCTAATTTTTTAATGGCAGCGCGCACCTCTTCCTCGGACTTACCCGTCATTGCGGCAATATCCTGCGGACTCAGCCGCGCATCGTTTTCCAGTAAATCGATGATTTCCTGCATACCAACGTCCTTCCTTATTATATCAATGTTCCTGCGATTCATACTTAGGCGTGGAATATACCGATGGTATTATAGCATAGATTAATGCATGTTTAAAGGAATGGTGAGGAACAGCCTTTGCATACAAAAAAAACGCCCTCGATCCAAAGTTTTCTCCAACGTGAGAACGGTTGATTTAATTTTCAAAAGGAGTTTGCCATGAGTAAGTGCTCGGGGTACTCAATCGACCATAAAAAAAGCCCCTGCGGAGGGGCGGTTTCTCCTGCATTTCGGCGGTCTTTTGAGCAAAGCACTGCTTCAAAATCCTCTTTTGTGCCGTTTTGCTGTTCATAATGCAGCAAAGTACCGGTTATCGAGCGTACCATGCGCCACAAAAAGGCATTGGCGGAAATTTCAAACACGAGAAATTCCCGATCGTTAAAAAATCGAGCCGTATAGATATAACGCGATTTGCTTTTGCTTTGATCGCCTGCGGCGGAGAAAGTCGTGCAGTCCAACTCTCCGGACAAAACGCTTGCCATCCGGTTGAGCAGGTTAATATCAGGTTCTCGTCGTATGTGCCAGCAATAGGATAATTGATGCGCAAAAGCGGTTTTTCCGCAGTGGATGAAATACCGGTATGTGCGGGATCGGGCGCTGAAACGGGCATGCAGGCTATCGGAAACATGGGACGCTTCCATAATTCGTACGTCCTTGGGCAGAACGGAGTTGAGCGCAGGGACAAAACGTTCCGGTTTAATCCGCGCTATATCGGTAAAAAAATGAGCAGCCTGTCCACAGGCGTGAACTCCCGCATCGGTTCTTCCCGAACCGAAAAGCTCGACGGGGTGTTTATGCAACAGCGCCAGCGCTCGCTCAATTTCGCCCTGTACGGTGCGAAACGATTCTTGCCCATGCCGCAACTGTTTTTGCCACCCATGGAAACGCGTTCCGTCGTATGAAATACGAAGCAGAATATTCCGTCGCAGGATCGCCGAATCTGAATCAGTCGTCATCGGTTTCGTTTAATTCAACCTTCAGCGCATCATAGAGGTTTCGTGCATGTTCCAAAATAGGACCGGGCTTACTTTTAGAGGATTTTCCGAGGCCGAACATTTTTGCCAACGCAATTTTATGCATTCCCATCCGTTTAAGCCGTATTTCGGCATCCTGTTTCTGCCCATAGCGGTACTCTAATAATGCTCCCAGATAAATAACACCGTCGTACCCATAATTTTTATCTACATCAGGCCCGAAAGATTTTAATCCTGCTATCATCTCTTTACCGGTTGTTTCCAACTCAAGCGCACGCCGATACAAAAACAGCGCTTTTTGATAAAAGAGTTTTGAAATATAGGTATAGTTCTCCTCCGGTTCTTTTTCGCCAAGCGTTGAAAAAAGCCATGCGGCACGCAACGCACATATAGCCTGTTTAATAGTAGGAGAATACTTTGAATCAAAATGATCGTAACAGAGCAATGCAAGATAATAGGAGGCGGCGCCCGAATGGAGCGTTCTGGCATTATTAAAATCGACACGGCCGAAAAGATTTTTTACCGCGCTATAGCGTTCGTTCATAGCTCCAAGCAGCGCTTCGGCGATCGGTTTTTCGATAACTCTAAAATCCTGTGTAAACCCCGTGTATAAACATTGCGGACAAACGGTCATACTGTAGATAAGCGGGTATACTTCCCCGTATTTTGCCGACGGCTCATATAAGCGGCGCAATTCTTCCGTTAAATCACCGGCGATAACGCGGCCGCCGCCGGAATACATCTCTTCCCGTTTAAATTTTGCTCCGCATACGGGGCATTCGATCTGATCTTTGGAATAATAAGAAATAGCGGCTTCTTTTTTACTTTGCTGATCATCGTCACGTTTCATATTACAGATCTCCTTTCCGATTAACTTTCCAATATTACAGCTGCAATAGCCATATTACTTTCATGGGTCAATGAAAGATGGATACGGGTACCGCAGATACGCTCGAACGGCGTTGCTGCGTCTCCTAAGAGTGTCAATTCGGGTTTCCCGTTCGGATTATTGATAACGAGAATATTCTTTAGTGTTATCCCTTTTAATCCGGTACCGAGCGCCTTCCCATACGCTTCCTTTGCAGCAAAACGAGCTGCTAGAGAATAGGCCGCAGTCAAGCCTCTGCTTTTGGTCTCCATCAATTCTTGCGGATGAAAAAAGCGGGCAAGCAGACCTTCATCTTCCATCCACCGCCGTATGCGGTTTATATCAACGGCATCTATTCCGAATCCGACAATCATCTATACATCT
>CAJPTT010000221.1 GCA_905373565.1 uncultured Treponema sp.
TCGTTATTCTTCATTTTGTCAATCCCCTTTTGTTATAAAAGAATATTTTTATATGAACTTACTTTAAATATCGCCCCAGAAACGTATTTAACAATAAATCCAATAGAACATCTAAAAACGACAAACCTATCCGTTTATTCGTGCAAAAAGTTTCGCTTCGCCTCGGGGATGTTGATTTTGTAAGAAAGCAATACCTTATATCCGATAAAGCGGAGTGCGAATCGATTTTTTCAGATGCGCCTCCTAAATATACCACGAGAAAAGAAATTTTGCAAGAAAATAATATCCAATAATATCGCCCAATCTCGACTAAACAGATGTAGGCAGAAATAGCCGGTAAGCTTTGGTCATAAGGCTAAAGTATCTTAATTGTATAGCCTAGGCCTGTAGTTTTAATATTGACAAACAGCTTATTTAAATATAGCGTATTAATATAAATGTATGAGTATTAAATACTTAAAAAAGAGGAGTCGTAATGATACATACAACACTTGTCCAAGTCAGAGTTGATGAAACTCTAAAAGATGAAGTTACGAAGATATATGATTATTATGGACTGGATTTACCGACAGCCATCAGGATTTTTATGAAAAAAACGGTTGCAGTTAATGGACTTCCTTTCGATCTTAGAGAGACTTCAAAGAAAAAAAATATTTGGCAATATTTTGGAAGCGGCAAAGATATAGAAATGAATATATCCGCTGAACCGGATTTTTCTACTGATACAAAGCTGGAGGAAATGTGAAGTATTTTTTAGATTCAAACATTGTGATCTACTTCATAAAGGGAAAATTTCGTAAGATTGGAGAAAAACTGGAGGAACATGAAAGAGATATAGTAATTCCGTCTGTGGTTCTTGCAGAGCTTGAATATGGAGCGAGGAATTCCAACGATTATGAAAAGACAATTTCAGTTTACAAGCCGTTTTTGGATTTATACCCGACAGCTGTTTTTGATAAAAAATCATCAGTGGAATACGGAAAGGTAAGAAAAATCTTATCGTCAAATGGTATCATAATCGGTCCGAATGACATGATGATTGCAGCGACGGTTCTAGCAAACAGTGGAACATTGATAACACACAATGTCGGAGAGTTTTCAAGAGTAGAAGGTTTGTTAATTGAGGATTGGACAATAGAAGATTCGGTATAACCCTGTTTCAACAAGGAACCTCCTCTGCCGTACTCTGTGTCTCTACCTTATCTCATACGATATACCGGCAGGACTAGTTCAATCTTACCAGCGGTTAAACTCTCCGCATTGATTGACAGCGCATCAAAAGGCAGTATGATACAAGCTAAGGAAACAAGATGAATAAAATATGGTATGCAGCAGTATTGACAGCGCTGTTATGCAGCTGCTCATCTGCGGCAGTTGAAACTGTGAAATATGATGCTGCAAAGATGGATGCCGGTTATTTCTATGAATATTACGGTTCCGTACATCCCCATCAATTTATTGAAAGCGGTCTGAAAATATATTTCTATGTTATTTCCGGTACTCGTATTGAGTCGCTTTACGCATGGACGGATACCTCCGTAAAAGGTGTTTTAATAGAAACGTCTGTTACGATGGATGCGGATCGCTGCTTAAAACAGGTGATTTCGGAACGAGCGTATCTTGCAGCGCAGTATAAAATCAGCCCTTTTATTAAATTTGATTACAAAAGAGAGATTGTATATGATTTCTCCGCTCAAACGGTTACAAAAGATGAATATTGGGTTGACGGCAATAAGCCTGAAACGATATTACATCCCATCCATGATAAAGGAGCGCATTCTTTTCAGACGGATAAGTTGCCCGTTTTTGAATTTTTCGGTGATATGCCGATCGATATTTTTATAGCCGGACGGTTTTTAGCGGAGGATACGACTTCTCGGCTGCCGATTAACGATAAAGGCTATATCACGGATGCTTCTTTTATGCCGTACAAAACGAAAGAAACCTTCTCGTATAATGGCATCGATTACTCATGCAAGAGATTTAGGATTAAAAACAAGGGTATACTGGCGCAGTTTTTCGGTAAAGAAACATATTTTTTGCGCGAATCCGATTCAGGGCTGAATTATCCTGTTTGTTTTAAGGGCGCGGATGCGGAATACCGGCTTGCTCGCCGAACCGTAATGAAGCTCGAAGAATGGGAAGCCTTTAAACAAACCGTAAAGGATGAGTTCAGTCCCGCAGGCTATATCGACATTGTGTATGAGGAATAAAGAGAGCGGTGAGGAAATGAACGGCCAATGCAAGCAGAATTGCAAAGGCTATGCTGTATTGAAATTGTCTTTTAGGATACAGAAACACCTGCATTTGCATAGCGAGCGAGTTCAAAGCGATTATGCGTTCCGGTTTTCTTGTATACATTCGCAATGTGATTTTTTACCGTGTTATATGCTATGTCTAATTCAGATGCAATCTCTTTATTGGTTTTGGCAAAAGCGATGAGGACGGCAACATCAGCTTCCCGTTCGGTTAATGCTTGTTCAATAAAGAATTGGCGGTAGCGCTGTTTTATCGCATCGGTTTCTTCTATTATAAAAGCGTTTCCTGTAGCAAAAGTTCCTGTGCCGAAACCATCTGCCGCAGCTTTTCCGGCGGCACCGTTCATTTCCGCTGCTGTGTCATGCCGGCATGCTTGCATGGTTTGTACAGGGGCGGTTCGATTTTCCGCATTTGTACCGTTAAAGCGCTGCTGCGCTTGATGATGCAGTACGTACAATCCTGCGGCGGCAAATAAACCGTACAACATTAAATCTTCGTAAAAAGGAAAAGGCACGGAGCGGTAGATGAATACGGCAAATATGCCGACCGGCATATCGTAATTATGCAGCAGCGTCGGTATGGAACCGATAAATACCCACCCGCAAATAAGCCCTGCAATCCGTATGACGCGGTAGAATACCTTTTGAATAAAGGGGAAGGGGGTTAAGACACGCACCTTACAGGCATGAATCGCCCACGCGGCGAAAAGCGCATACATGGTAAAAAAGACAACCGAAACGAATTGGTAAAAAAATGCAAGCGTGCGGGCATGAAAGCTGCCTTCCGCAAGAAAGCCGAAACCGTTTAAGGTTTGTAAGAGCGGGAAAACAGTGTAAAAAAGTATACAGAGAACGCCTACCGTCAGCGTCAGGTTTTTAAGTCGCAGCTGTACACGGCTAATCGGGATATCCTCCATGCGGATTAGTTCAATAATAATCGAAGGAAAAAGCAGCAGGAACCATGCAGGATTAATAACGTTAAACAGCAGCTGGACTGCAATATACACACCGGTTAAACAGCTTCCGGTACTAAACGCCGGTTCTCCTTTGTACATCACAAACAGGCGCGAAAAATCCGTAATAGGTAAATTGAACAGCCAGCTGCTCAAGAGCAAGTTTACCGCGCTGCTGCCCGTTACCGCGATAAAGCACAGAACCATCCGTTTATACAGCTTGAGCACAGGCTCAGGGTTCCTTCCATATAACAGTCCTATTCCGTAATACTGCAGCAGAAACGTAATCGATATGCCTGTCTGGATAATAACATCAAGCCCTTGCATGCTCATAGGATATAAAAATAAACATTTTTGGTAAAGCGAGACTACGACTGAGTACAGTAGTCCTCTTTTACCACTGATATTTTCTTGACATCTTAGGGCACTATGCTACACTGCCGGTAAAATAACATGTTCATCGAGTTCTGCAATGGCAGATACGGATCGGATACATAGCAAGAATAAAAGGGAAATGATACATATGAAACATCAGTTATCTATCGTTATTCTGTTTTTGAGTTTTCTTTGCATTTCGTGCCGGCAAAAAGCGGAACGGGTGCAGTTCGCGTATAATCCTGCCCAAATGGATGTAGGCTATCTGTATGAGTATCACGGTTCGTATAATAACCGGCACTTTACTGCCGGAACAAGTAAGCAGTTTTTTTATCTTACCGCTTCCGATACGCTGGAAACAGTAGACTTCAGTGATGACGATCCCCTCATACGAGGAATATTATCATACAGCCGGCAGATTATGGATTGGCGTTTTTACATGATGAAAGAAATCGTAAGCGAAAGTTTTTTAACCAAGCAGGTTAAATTCGCAAAAAATGCCGGCAGTTCCGTTAAAGTGACTGTACGGAAAAATTATGATACCGGCGAATCATATCGCGATGCATATATGATATACGGTAGTCAGCCTGAAACACTGAAAAAACCGGAACATGAGAATGAAACATGGCGCATTGAGCTTGATAAGCTGAAAGAACAAGCAATTTTTCGGTTTTCTAACGATATTCCGGCTTCATTTTTTATGGTAAGCCGTTTTTTTAATCCTGATGTAAAAAAAGCTCTGCTGCCTGTCGCTCATGCGAACTATCAAACAAATGCGTTTTGTATTTACGAAAAAAAAGAGACACTTTCATATAACGGGCAACAGTGGAACTGCTTAAAATTCCGTATGGAACCTGCGGGGCTTATGAGCCGCATATTAGGGAAAAAGCTCTTTTTTTGGCTGGAAGCCGATTCGGGCTATTACTACCTTGTGCGTTTCCGCAATGAGAACACCCCGTTCCATGAATATCAGCTTGTGCGCCGAACCGCAATGAAGCTCGAAGAATGGGAAGCCTTTAAACAAACCGTCAAAGATGAGTTCAGTCCCGCAGGCTATATCGACATTGTGTATGAGGAATAAAGAGAAAGGAGAGAGGCGAAACGATAGCGCAGGCAAGATAGTCCCTCTCCGATTTTCGTGGATAATGCATTGATTGACAGATCATTATAAATGATGCTATAGTAAAAACATAGGAGGAATGACTATGCGTAGATTTTTCGGTTTGGTAGTGTTACTTTTTTCCCTTATATATTCGGGATGTGTGATGGTTATACGGCCTAATAAAGATAAATGCAGCAATAAGCATAGGTCTACGGAAA
>CAJPTT010000222.1 GCA_905373565.1 uncultured Treponema sp.
GTCAAACTTCCTCATCGAAGCGCTCCGCCAGATACCGGAATGCTCGATTATACCCGCCGTAAGAATACCTACCCAACTTTCGGCACCGGCTTCACATACGTCCGCCTCCCAAAAAACTTCTTATGTATTTTCTCCGTGGATTATACAGGTCAGTTTTAAACATGTTCCGGCAGAAATTATGACGCGCTGTCTTTCGGATCGCGGTATCTTTGTTTCAGCCGGTTCTGCCTGCTCCTCAAAGAAAAAAGTCCGCCCGATACTTGCAGCAATTTCCGTCAGTCCCGATATTGCCCAAAATGCCATACGGATTTCCATCGGTCATAGTACGGAAAAGAGTGATCTGGAACAGCTTATTTCTGCTGTGAAAGAAATTATCAAAGATTTTAATTAGGGAGAAGAAGATATGGACAGCGCATCCCACGATACTGCTCCCGATCTTATTGGTCGGCAAGGGCAAGCTCATCAGGTAAAGCGTGCAAAAGTGCTCGGCTACTGTATGGGAGTGCGGAAGGCGGTGGAGGCGGTATATCGTGCGCTTAACGATTACCCAGATAAAACCGTTTATACGTATGGCCCGCTCATTCATAATCCGGTAACCATGCGATTTTTAGAAGAAAAGGGGGTACATATCGTAAACCCCGACGAGGAGCTCAAACCGCAAATAACGCCTCAATCGCCGATTATTATTAGAGCGCACGGTATTGCTCCGCAAAAACGGCAAGAGCTTGTAGACTGTGGTGCGATTATTATCGATGCGACCTGCCCACGGGTTATTGCAAGTCAGTTTCGGGCTGCGCAATATTCCCGAAAAGGTTATACGGTTATCCTTGCCGGAGATAAAAATCACGGAGAATTGATCGGAATTAAAGGATATGCCTTGTCGGTTCCAAATGGTAGATGTGCTACCGTGCAAACTGCTGTGGAAGCGAAAGCACTGCAGTACGACGGAGCGCCTACCGTTCTTATTGCTCAGACAACGATTAAGAGGGAAGAATATCATGCAATTGCCGAAATCCTGCGCAAAAAAATTCCCGATCTTACCGTTCTGGAAACCATTTGCCCTGCAACCGACGAGCGGCAGGAAGCGCTGCTGGAGCTTGTCAAAGAAGTCGATGCAATACTCGTTATCGGCGGCAGCAATTCGGCCAATACGCGCCGTCTTTTGCAAACGGCGCTCGATAGCGGTAAACCTGCATGGCTCACCGAATCCTCATGCGATATTCCGCAGGAGATTTATCGGTATCGGACAATCGGCCTCGCTGCCGGCGCTTCAACTCCCGATAGCAGTATCGATGCAATTGAACAACTACTACTAGACAAACCGGTATAAAACGTGATATAATATTCGAATATACCTATTAATAATGAGCGTTCTGTCTACTAGAATATTATTTTTAGCTTTGGTTATGGCCTTAATGCATTCATTGGCAACTTCGAATCTCAGTATTTTATGCACCCTATCTTATAGCTCTTTTAGAGATTGTAGATGATCTCTCGTATCAGTTTTTGATAATGTAGCGCCAACGGATCATCAGGAAATATTTCCAATGATTTTGCAATATATGTTTGAGCATTGGCATAACTTCTTTCTTGGAGTTTTTTCAATGCTGTTTCTATATACGAGGCTGTTTTTTGCTTTTTAGTTTGCACGTCCGGTGCATCACAATCATAGACTTCATAGAAAGCCGTTTGTACCGTTTCACCGATCGTTATTGTTTCTTGAATACAGCGTATATGAAAATTTTCAGGATACATGAGTGAGTTGCGAATTGAGTCGGAAATAATAATGGTATTGGAATAAACCTTTGTGGCTGTTTGTAATTTTTCTGCTGAGGAGTAGGTATTTGAAATAACAATACTGTCTAAACGCTCATCATTTCCGATAACACCTAATAAAATCTTGCCGGTATCAATTCCAATCCCTACTCTTATAGGCGGCATATCTCTTACGTGAATTTCTTTTTCTTGCAATTTTTTCTGAATTTCAATACCGCACGAAACAGCTGCATCCGGATTTTCGGCAAAGAGCGCTGTAAATCCGTCTCCTAGAAATTTCATAATGACACCGCCGTGTTTCCGGATTATCGGGGCGACTAATGCAAAATATTTATTCAGTAATATAAATACTTCATCAGGTTCAAGTTGCTCCGCCATACCGGTAAAAGATCTGATGTCAATTGAAAGAACGGTCATCGTTAATTCGGAAGCATCGCCCGTATTTATTTCGGTAATGTTGTTTTTTTGAAGGTAAAGAAGAAGCTGATTCGGAAAAAAGCGCCGTAATGCAGATTGTATCTTTCTTTGTTCTCCAACCAACCATTCAATCCGATAGATTGACGAAGTATAGCTGTCAATGCTCATAATGACGGCAATGATAATTGCTATCACAGCACCTTCCTTTAAAAGGAATTTGCCGTGAATGATCCATTGACTTACTAAGATATCATGAATCGCAAAACTTGTCAGAATGGCTCCTATGACGGCGCCCCATATAGCATACCGTTTTCTTTTGATACATGCATGTATAATGATAGCGGTATTATATATAACTGCGATAATAATAATCGTTTGCTGAGCGGCTAAATAATAAGATACCAATGACGTTGAGGCAATACAAATAAAGATGAGTATTACTATACAAATGCTGATAATTCCCCAATAAAATATTTTATATTGCTTGTCAAATACTTTCTTAATAAAGGCGGTGAAAAATAATACGGATAACGGAATGGATGCATATCTTAAAATAAAATATAATTTCCAGGATATTGACGGCCAAAATTGTACAAGAATATGCGGATAATAAACGGCAATACGAGTGCTTATTGTTAAAGCGGTAAAAGCAAACCATAGTATATACGAAATTTTTTGGTAATTTAAATAGAGCGCAAGAAAAAACATACCGAATACAAAAAGCACAATACAGGAGAAATTATAAAACAGTAGATCAAACACAAATAGTCCGTTCAGCTTTTCAGCCGATCCGAGAAGAATTTGCTGATCGGTTCCTCCATATCGATTATGAAAATTTGAAATATTGATAATAATATCAGCTGTGCCATTTTTTAAAGGTTTAAAAGTCGCAATACAGATTGTTTTTCCGGGCAGTTCGGTCTTTTCCGATACTCCGGGTTGCCCCTGCCCTGCCCTATCCAATCCATTAATAATAATAGTACTGCTTGACAGAATATAGCCTGTCCGTAACGCATATATTTTCTCAGGATCTAAACCGGCAATATGCAGCCCATAAGAAGCATACCCATAAGCGCTGCGCAAAGGAGAATCACTTAATTTCCCCGGCAAAGGGGCATATTGCGGTCGTGCACTATTATTAAAACAATAAAATTGATTAGGGGTAAAATGCCAGTTCCCTTTAATGTTAAATACATCGGAGTCATTATGAACCGGCAGCGTTAATAAACCGTTTTGTATTGTTATGGAATGCTCACGCAAATGCTGTGTCGGTTTTGCTTTAGAAATAAATGTTATTATAAGAAACATACAAATAAACGGGAGCGCCCCTAGAATTATCTTTTTCATAGTGAATCAACCTCGTAAACATTTGTTAAATGTTTCTTACCGTGAAATTGTATTTTGCCGTGATAGAAGCAGGTATGTGTTCTCCAGTAGCTTTCAGGAAGCTGTTCTCGTACTGCTTCACTAATAATGATTTTAACACTCTTTTCGGTCGCATAGCTGTGCATACGGGAAGAAATATTGACAACATCGGAAATAACCGTCGTATCCATCCGCTCCGTTTCCCCGATAGTACCCATCAATAATCTTCCGTAATGAATACCGGATGAAACATGAATAGCCGGTAAATCATGTTCTTGTCTATGCAAATTAAATTCTTTAATAAGCTGCACTATATCGATAATACAATTTACCGCTTTTTCCGCCGTACCGTAGAACAGTACCATCAAACCTTCCGTTAGATACTTGTCGATAAATCCGTCGTATTTCCGCACCAGAGGATTCGCCGTTTTAACAACGGTATTATATAAGGCGAGTAATTCTTCGCGTTCGATACTGGATTCCAATTCGGTTTTTATACCAAGGTGAATAAAAGCAACGAACATATTTTCATACGTGTTATCACCAAGTGAAATATCGGTTATATTTGCTTTATGCAAAAATTGCAAAAACTCATTAGGAAAAAATCTTTTAAAAGAGATATTGGTTTTTTCAATACCGGCGATTATTTGTTCCTGTGTTTTAAATGCTGCAGAAAAATGTCGAATGACAATAAATGCCATCGGAACTAATAATAGCAATATTGCAAAATGAGAAATAAACGGAACATTATTGATAATACCATTGGAAATTAAGCCGTCGAATATTGCCGCACCGATAAAGAGTAACAATGAAATCAAGAATAGTAAAGCAAAGGGGTCTTTTCGTATAAGAGCATATATAACAATAATACATGCAATAATAGCAAGGAATAGTATATAAAGCTGCGCTATCACTAACATATCGACAAAAACATGCATAGGAGCAATTAATGTTAACAAACAGTAAATAGCAGTCGGTATAATTAAAATATAAAAGATATTTGAAGTTTTTCTTACAAACAAGTTAATGATAAAAAAGAATGTAAACATAGCGCACAATGGGAATGTGAAATACCCAAGTCTAAACATAAGAATTGGCGATATATTTGGAAAAAAATCTTTTAATAAAAAATCGTTATAACAAATGGTGCGTATTGCAAAACTGTAACACAGTAATCCGAATACTTTTGCACTTGTTTCTTTACGGTAAAATAAAAATAAGGATACAAAAAAAGTTGCCATACTGAGCAAAACGGAAAAAATACAGGAGGAGATAAGCTTATCT
>CAJPTT010000223.1 GCA_905373565.1 uncultured Treponema sp.
TTTTGATTGCAAATGCGCAAGAAGATGACAGGATTGTCGTCAACGGAGAAGAGCCGTTTCTCGTACCGGGTTCGCTACTAACGCTCCCGATGATCTATCACGATACGGTAGCGGGGCTGATTTCTTTATCGCGCAGTACCGATCATGCACCCTTTACCGAATCCGATGTAAAAATCGGTGAAATACTTACAAGCTATGCAACGGCGGCGCTCAAATTGATATACGATTTGCAGGAAGAAACGGAATTAAATACTATCGAAAATGAAACCGATATTGCAAGCCGTATTCAGAAAATTTTGCTTCCCAAAAAGCTCGTCGACACGGCGAACTTGAATTTTTCGGTGCTTTTTAATCAAGCACGGGGCGTTTGCAGCGATTACTATGATATTATTCAGAATCAGAAAGATAGACTTTTCTGTATTACCGCCGATGTTGCCGGTAAAAGTATTCATGCCTGTATTGTTATGGTGATGATCCGGTCGCTGCTCTATCTTATTACCAATACGGCACAAAACACACAGAGCATCCTCGATATTTTAAACAAAGGAATTACCGGAAAAATATCGATTGACCACTATGCAAGCATATCGCTATTGGCGTATATTCCTGCTGAGAAAAGTATTGAATATGTAAACGCCGGAACGCAGCCGCTTATATTGTGGAAAGCTTCGACAAAGAAATTGGTTCGACTGGAACAAAAATCCGATCCCATCGGTGTAGATAGTAAGTCAACCTATACCTGCAAAAAAATTCAGGTTGAAAAAGGCGATATTGCCGTTTTATTTACCGATGGTATCATTGAAACACTCAATGATCGAGGAGAACCGTTCGGATTAAAAGCTCTTGCAGAGCTTTTGGCGGCAAATGCCTCATTGCCTGCAAAAACAATTACTGATAAGATCAATAAACAAATAAAAATGTTTATGGGAAAAACATTGCCGCATGACGATCAGACGGTGATGATTATTAAGGTAAAATAAGCTTAAGGAGAACAGAATATGGAACTGAAAATCCGGAAAAACAAAGATGTATACATTGTCGATGTAAGCGGTGAGATGGATTTATACAATTCGTATAAACTCAAAGAACTGATTGCAAAGATGCTTGAACGTCAGATTAAATGTATTGTGCTCAATCTTGAAGAAGTCGAATATATCGATTCTTCCGGTATCGGAGCACTGATTTATATCTGTTCGACTTTAAAGAAGAGAAATTTGAAATTATATATTACGAATATTCACGGTTCGGTAAAAAAAGTTATCGAATTGACTAAGCTTATGGGCTTTTTTCCGATTATCGATACTCTGGAAGAAGCGCTGCAAAAATTAGCGGATAGCCAATAGGAGAAAGTTGTACTATGATCAAAGAATTACGTGTTGACGGAAAAGATCCGTTGTTTGATAAAACCGGTATGCTGTATAAGGAATTCCCTTCCGATTTTCGGCAGATTCGCTATTTTACTCTTTTAATTGTCCAATCTGCTCCGTTGGAAATTAAAGGGATTAACCTACTGGAGCAGCAAATCAGCGAAATAATCAAAAATGCCGTAAAGCATGGAAATAAATGCGACCTTAAAAAAAAGGTAAAGATCTGGTACGAATTCAGTTCCGAGCACGCACATCTTATTGTAGAAGATGAAGGTTCCGGTTTTAAGGACATAGAAAAATGGAATGAGTTTAACCGGAAACGGCTCGAATGTCTCCATAAACAGGATTTTACCAATCTCAGCGACTATGTTTCTTTTAGAACGGCTCAAAGCGATGATAACGACGGCGGAAATGCCTTGTTTGCTGCTCTGGAGTATTGGAACGGCGGTTTCGTATTCGGCGATAAGCGTAATTCAATCGCGATGCTGAAACAGTACCCGAAGAAACGCCACGGTATTGCAATAGAATAACGAAGCAGGTAATTCATAATTCATAATTATGAATTCTTAATTCTTAATAGCCTTTTCCCAAGGTCAGCACTAGGCTGTCAGGGATGAGTTCTCCGCGGCAGTGGGGGCTCCCGACGGTAGAAAGCTCCAGTGTGCATATACGGCGGTTTTGCGGTAAGCGGTAGCAGGAGCTGATAAGACCGCATGTGTTTCCCTTGCGGAGCGAAAAATACAGCCGTGTATCGTCATCTTCAAAACAGAGCTTTATATCTTCTTTTAGAGGAGAAACACACTTCCAGCCTAACAGAAAGACCGTCTGAGCGGATTCAGGCGGAACAGCCAACCGCCAGCGTTTTCCCGTTATAATCGGCCTCAGGGTATAGTATTCACCGCCCGTATAGCGAAAAAGGTTTGTACAAACGGTCAACCGGAAAGAACCGTCTTTTTCTGCCTGAATAGGGGGAACATGAAACGCTGCGGTTTGACCTTCATCCCTGCCGAAACTGCGCGCGGGCGGAAGAGGGGTTTCGCGTAAACTGCGGCCGATCCCCTCTAAGACTTCTTTTTCAAAAGGAATAACCTTACCGGTATTATCCGGTCCGATATTCAGAAGGTAATTACCGCCGCCGGATACGACACGGCGTAAACTTCCGGTTAATTCGGCAATTTTTTCATCAATGCTGCCGCGTTCCTGCCAGCTTTTATACCCCCATGTTTCTTTATAGATAGAAGCCGGTGTTTGCCAGGGAATGTTTAATTCATATTCATTCACCGGCAATTCGGGCATTGCATTATCCGGGAGCGTAGCAAAGTCGCCCATATCGTTCCATATACGCCCGTTAATCATAATGTGTTTTTGGAGCGAATGTACAAGCGCATACATATCTTGTGATTGTTCGGCAGTTGGGTATCCCATATCGAGCCATAATTCGCAAATCTCGCCGTAGTTAGTCAGCAGCTCGGTTAACTGAGCACAGTTATATTCATGGTGTTTCGGCGGAATACGGTCGGAATTATGAGCGCTTATCGGAAGAGCATCAGGGCAGTGCCAGTCGATGAGCGAAAAATATACTCCGAACGCAAGCCCTTCTTTTTTACAAGCTGCGCTGAGTTCGGCAACGATATCCCGCTTACAAGCCGCATTCATGCTGTTATAAGATGTAGTCTTTGTATTAAAAAGACAAAAGCCGTCATGATGCTTCGAGGTAATCACTACATAACGCATTCCGGCAGCTTTGGCAAGGCGGACAATCGATTCCGCATTGAAATCGGGTATGAGAAATTCATGCGGTAAAGCTTCATAGTCGGCTTGCGGCAGCTCCCCGTGCGAAAGTATTTGTTCACAATACCCTCTTTTGACGGGAAGCCCCTTCCAGCAACCGCCCGCAAGCGAGTAGAGGCCGAAGTGGATAAACATACCGAATTGCAGGCTTTGCCACCTCTGTATTGTCTGTAATTGATGTTCCGTATATAAACTTGTTTTCATATATCCTCCGAATATCCTCCGAACAGCGTCGGGGTATTCAAACCCTCCACACGAATAGCGGTGCGTCTGTGCAGCTATTGTAGCTGATACACCTGCAAAATAAAGGGGCGTTTTTCTGTTTTTTAAAAAATGACCTTTTTTACATAAAATGCCTCTTATTTTTATATCAGCATACTTGATTTTTAAATATCGACGCTATCGCAATTACACATTCAATGTAATACTTAGTATATGTTAAGTAAAAACGCAAAACGTCAAATATGTGCGCATTGGCAGTTTTATGTCATTATCGCCTTACCGATGCTGTATTTTATCATATTTAAGTACGTGCCGATGTACGGTATCCTGCTTGCGTTCAAAAAATACCGTATTTCAAAAGGTATTTGGGGAAGTCCGTGGGTAGGCTTTGCGCAGTTTGTCAAATTTTTCACTAATCCTTCTGCGCTACAGATTATGTGGAATACCTTTATCCTGAGTATGTATGCGCTTTTCGCTTCAATTCCGATTGCGGTTATTATGGCGCTTGCGCTGAACGAAACGCAAAGCAAGCTCTGGCGTAAATCCGTTCAAATGGTAACGTATGCGCCGTATTTTATTTCGACGGTGGTTATGGTCTCAATTTTGATGCAGTTTATGGATCCTGCACTGGGACTGTTCAATGTGATACGAGCGGAATTCGGACTTGATCCCTTAAATTTTATGGGGGAGCCGAAGCTTTTCAGGCATATCTATGTGTGGTCGGCGTTGTGGCAGAATACGGGCTATAATGCCATTATTTATCTTGCGGCGCTTACCTCCGTTGACCCCGGATTGTATGAAGCCGCGCGTGTAGACGGCGTAAATAAATTTCAGAAAATTTGGTATATCGATTTACCCTGTATCAGAAACACGATCGTTATCATGTTTATTTTGAACATGGGTTTTGTAATGAGCTTAGGTTTTGAAAAAGCGTTTTTGATGCAAAATCCGCTCAATCTGGAAACCGCCGAAATCATGTCGACATACGTGTATAAGATGGGATTGGTCAATAACGATTTCAGCTATTCAACCGCTATCGGCGTTATCAATTCACTCATCAATGTAGCGCTTATTCTTCTCTTTAACTATCTGGCAAAGCTGCGGCAAAAGGACGGCGGATTATGGTAAAAACTCAAGGTATTACTCAGAATACTATATGGAACAAAAAACAATCGACAAAGATTCGGGAAACGCCTTTTGACAATCTCTTTAACGGGATCAATAATGTCTTTTTAGCGCTCTGCTTTATCATCGTTTTGTATCCGCTATTGTATATTATTGCCTGTTCTTTGAGCGATCCTAAGGCGGTGATTGAGCATCGGGTTACGCTCTTTCCGGTCAATTTCGATTTAACGGCATATAAGGCGGTTTTTGCAAACAAGGATATCGGACTGGGATACCTCAACTCCATCATCTATGTAGCGCTCGGAACGTTTATCAG
>CAJPTT010000224.1 GCA_905373565.1 uncultured Treponema sp.
CCCCGCATAAATATAAGCGGAACAAAAACAAGAAAATTTTTTATACAGTGTTTTAGACGAAGGAGCTTTAATATATTTCTAAATTTTCCCATTTAAATCTTACCGTCTCTCCTTTTCGTTTCCGAATACATCCTATAGGCATCTATTAACATATCATCATCACTATATTTAGGCTGTCAGTCCAAATCTTTTTTAGTTTGTGAAATATCAAGAATGTACTCCTCATCGGCTACCATAAATTGTTCGGGATACATAATCGTTAGTCCTATTTTATCAAAAAGTGCAAGAATTAGTTTTACAAAACATCCCGGCGTATGAATAACAGATGAAGAAGAGCCTGCATACTGTATAACCTTTTCTAAAAGAATCGTAATAGTAGGCGGATATTCCGATCCGAGATTATACCCCTTATTAGGAATTTCTTTTTCAAGAGCACAAATAATTGCTGAAACACAATCAAAGACCGAAATCATTTGATAATGATTTTTACCACTTCTAATCGTAGGCACTGGAAGACCTAAAATTAATCAGTTTAAATAGCTTAACAAGGATACCAAACCGGCCAGGTACAATAATCATTCTAGGTCTAAAAATCGTTATATTTATCCCTTTTTTGCGAAATTCACGGCAAATATCTTCACAGGCTTTTTTTACTTTGTCCGTAAGGACCAAAAGGATTCTGCGGATGATTTATATCAACCGGAAGATATTGAGGCTTGCCGTATGTCATATCCGTTGTAAACATAATATAGCTAAGACATTCTCTTTCATACATTACCTCTAGGATATTTTGAGTTCCTGTAGTATTGGTATCAAAAAAATAATCATGGCGATTTTGGGGCACTCTGTTGTGATACTGATTCGCAGCCAAATTTATAACAGTATCGCACAAAGCAAATGAAAGATTTTCTATTTGTCTTTTATCACGAATATCGGCATGAACATAGTCAGCCTTCTCATTTATTTGGCTATCCAAAACTTCATGAATATCACAAACGGTTACCGATTCATTCCTGTTTAACAGTTCATTTGCAAGATAGCGCCCAACAAAATCATTACCACCAAAGATATAATACATTTAACTTCTTGAAATAAGAACAACACCAATACAGATAACTGTAATTCCTGCAATACGAAGCGGCGAAAGAGGTTCCTGAAAAAAAAAGTAACCGGTAACTGCAGAAAGTACATATCCTATACTGAGAAACGGATATGCAAAACTGACTTGCGCTTTTGAAAGAACAGACATCCAAAGAATAAAACTTACCACATAACAAAACATTGCAATCCAAAGCCATATATTGCTTGCTAAAAGCCCTATATTGTAAGCCATTCGAAGCATATTCATTTCACCGACTTGAAGCATTCCTTTTCTAATAAACAGCTGGGCACAGCAGTTAAGACAAACACTTAATAAAATAATACCTATGTTCATTCTATCACTCCACTTTTACAAAACACAAATATTTTTGATATTTTTCAACAATCACTACTTCAGCACCACACCATATTTATCAATATGTTTGATTAAATCTTTATGGCTTAATTTAGAATAAGCAATCAACATACCCCGACGCTTGCGTCGGGGTACAATACTCAACGTTTCGCATTGTATGTTCTCATAAAGTGGTTGCAGTCGGCTTTCATACCCTCATGTTAGACGCAGAGCGTTCGTCAAAACTATACATCCGTGTATAGTTTTGACTGCAAGTTGCGGCTCTGCCACAACATTGCTACTGCGTGGAACAACCGCCATCCATGGTGGTAGATGAACGGCGGGTATTAAACCTTCTACACGAATGAAATCTTAGTTGTTATTAATTTCTATAACTAGCCGTATTAATCAGTTTTTCTGCCGTGGCAGCAATCTTCATGTATAACATCATAAATTTATCCCATGAGGCATACAGCGCATTAAGCCCATGCACAATATCCTCCGGCCGATCGGGATACTCATGTGCAAAGTTATTTCTCAACGAACGGAAATACTGCCAATCTGCTGCCGAAGTTAAAACGCCAAGCTTTTCAAGTCTATTCAAAATATCTATAAACGGATGTGCGCTTGTATCACTTTCCAACAAAGCATATACCGCTGGGATTAACCGCAAACCGATACAATCCTGCAATTTCGCAAACCGATAAAGAAATTGATCCAAGACAGCGGTCTGTTCATCGGACAAAGCATTCAGCACTGCTTCCGTAAGCGGGAACAAAGGCTCCAAAAATTTGAGCGCCGTGTTAATTCGCTGTATATGCTTCTTGCATTCTTCTAAAGCAGAAGCACATTTCAATTTGATTACTTCGTCCATAACACTACACCCTGCCGATACGCATTCTGTACGATTAAGCGCTCATCATCAATACCGTTTGTGGTAAGAAGATCAATCCGCTGTTCACCGAGTTTTAACTGCAGAGCTGCAACCGTCTGTAATTTTGACTCAAAGGCGACAGCAGAAGAAACAGGCGTCTGTATCAGTATATCGATATCCCCTCCCCGCTTACTATCATCAGCACGGGAACCGAAAAGGATGATTTTTTCAGCTTGCGTAAAATATCGGCAAACAAAATCGATAATGATATTTTTAGTTTCTTCGGTTAAGCGCATTGTTATCCAAAAATAGTCCCAAGCAAGGCTATGATCGTCCATTTACATTCATAAGCGCTACACCAGCCTTTGTTTTATATGTATCACTGGAATAGAATCTTTTTAAAAAGTCATATTCATTGCGTGAAAACTCATTGTAGCGCTTGATATCTTTTAAGGCATCTTTTTCAAAATAAGGCAATTTTTTTTCTTCATGTTATGTACTTTTTTTCTTAATTCTTACAAAATATTTTTATAATCTGTTATATTCCTTTTGTGCAGCCTGTATAGACGGTAGTGCATTCGACAAATCAGTATTTCGAATAGCCGGATAATTCCCAGTTTACAAGCATTTCCGGCCCTGCAGTGAAGGAGTCATTATATAATCGTACATTACCCTTCGCGCCTTTAAAAATAACTTCCTAAGCACCGGTAATCTTTACCAACAGCCGCCCCACCCTGTCGATATGTTCTTTTAAGGCTGCATTTGTAATATCTTCATATATTAGTACATCAGCTAAATACGGAAAATCAGATTCAGCAATCTCATCAATTAACCCGCCGAGCGAATAGTTAAGAAAAAACTGTACATTACGCAAAGCAATATCTATATCGCTTCTTTCCGTATAGTTTCCTTTTGCACGGGAACCGAATACAACAACTTCCCCCGTTTTTACATACCTTTTCAGAACAGTAATAAGTATTTTTTTTTGTTTATCGGTTAATCCAAAATCCATATTACCTTTACAGGGCTTTAAAACTTGAGGTTTTAGATCTAAGGAAAACCTCTAAAAACCAGGGTCTTTAGAGGTTCCCATATCCATATACTTCATGTTTGAAATAATCATACAACTTTTGTATTTCAGGATAATACAATGCTTTTATGTTTTGTAACATTTCCGGTAATTTGACGGAATCATACGTATGGCTCATCAAATTGCGGTCGTTGGTCATTTCGATCCAAACTTCAACAGTATCGATATACTTGCTTTTATAGGCATCTTTAAAGATGTACTTTGGAGATAAGCGCTCAAGACTCAACCCATCTGCTTCCATTTTGTCTTTAAGCGTTTTCCACGCAAGTTCAAAAGTATATTCGAATCGTTGAATAATCCCCTCCTGCACAATTGCTGCAAATTCAGATAGGTTATCTTTCGATTCAACGATTTCCTGTAAGAGTAAAAATGCTTTTTCAAAATTTTGAAACCGCTGCTTCCAGCGGACATCATTCATAGCGCTTATTTCATTCATAACATAAAACACGCAAAGGGCGCCTAAAAGCAGAAATAGGCGTTTGTACCAGTATATCGATATCCCCGCCCCGCTTACTATCATCAGCACGGGAACCGAAAAGGATGATTTTTTTCAGCTTGCGTAAAATATCGGCAAACAGCAGCAATAATGATATTTTTAGTTTCTTCGGTTAAGCGCATTGTTATCCAAAAATAGTCCCAAGCAAGGCTATGATCGTCCATTTACATTCATAAGCGCTACACCAGCCTTTGTTTTATATGTATCACTGGAATAGAATCTTTTTAAAAAGTCATATTCATTGCGTGAAAACTCATTGTAACGCTTGATATCTTTTAAGGCATCTTTCTCAAAAAAGAAATCAATAACCTCATTATAAAACTCCGTTGAATAGATATCATTACATACTAATTGCACAAGACACTCCGCATCAAGAACTTCAAAAAAAGGATTACCTTCCATATCAAGCCCTTCTGCAATTCCGACATAAAACTCAAAGCTGCTTTTAGGATTAAAATAAACAGTTACGCTGTCAGTATCGGAGAATTTCAGCTTTTCGCCTCCATCACGAAAGGGCTGCCTATTTTCGTTATAATCCGTATTTTTTTCTAAAGCAATTTTTTTATTATACGCCCTATAAAAATCGTCCGGTATTTTTTGAGCCTCTTGAGGATTTAAGAAAAGCATATGTCCTTTATACTGTTCAACAAAAAAATCCATCATTTTTTGCGAAATATCTTCAGTTTCCTGCCTCATATAGTCATTAAATATATGAGATTCATAACCGTTATATTCAACATCCTGATAGGAAACCCCCGAAATACTTAGCCCACAAAAGTACCAATCTTCATCCTTTTTTACAACACCGAACAAGGATTTTTCATTCGGTTTTAAAAACTCAACAGTTGAAAAACTTTTCTTTACAATCCGAATAACAGCCCCTGTAGACACGTGCTTTGCTTTTATATATTCA
>CAJPTT010000225.1 GCA_905373565.1 uncultured Treponema sp.
GCGCTGCCGTGCCTCGCAAATCTTGCAAAAAAGATTTTGCAGAACGAAAAAATCGGAAAACCGTCCGAAGAAGGGTATATTCCGCAAGGAAAGAGAAACACCGTCTAAGTCGAAAAACGAGGGTCACGGCGAGCCGTTGAAATGCTTTTAAAGCGTATCAACAACGAAAAATTTGAAACCGAGCTTCCCATGCCGCACTTTGATACGGTTGAACCCGCTTTACCCATTAAGGATTTATCGAAGGCCTCTATCGCGATTGTAACAACCGGAGGTATTGTACCTAAAGGAAACCCCGACAAATTACAGTCGGCTTCCGCCCGGATTTGGATTAAGCATGATATTTCTTCTCTCGACGCCTTAAAGGGTACTTATGAAACCATTCACGGCGGGTACGATCCCGTTTATGCAAATGAGCTTCCCGATAGAGTTGTTCCGCTCGATATACTTTATGAAATGAAGCAAAAAGGCGAAATAGCCGGAATTTATCAGTATTTTTATTCGACTACGGGAACGGGAACGTCTGTAGGAAACGCAGTAAAGTTCGGAAAAGAAATAGGAAAAGAGCTCCGTGAAGCCGGTGTCGATGGGGTAATTCTCACAAGCACGTGAGGCACCTGTACTCGTTGCGGTGCAACGATGGTAAAAGAAATTGAACGATTCGGTATTCCGGTTGTTCACATGGCAACTATTACTACTATTTCAAAATCCGTCGGCGCAAATAGAATTGTTCCGACAGTTGCAATTCCGTATCCTGTCGGGAATCCCCGTCTGTCTGCGGAAGATGAACTTGCTCTTCGCCGTTCTCTCACGCAGAAAGCAGTCAAATCCTTGGCTACAGCGGTAAGCGGTGTAACGGAATTTGAATAATCCGAAACAATGATTTTGAAGCCTTTAAAAAACTCAATCATTTTTTTAAAGGCTCCCATTGCTTTCGAAAAAGCCTACGCAATTTGTGTTACAAATAGCGTAGGCTTTTTTTATAAACGCATGAATATTGAAGTCTTTTTTGAATTTAGGCAGTGGCTACAGCCTTAGGTTTTAAACTCATTCCGTTTGTAATGTAACCGACAGTTGCATACACAACTGCACTTGCAAGACCGCCTAAAATAGGAGCTTCAACCCAGCCTGCATTAAACCGGAACATAAGCAAGATATCCGTAATAAGTCCTGCAAGCATTGCCGCTATACACGTTTTTGCATTGCCTTTGATAATTACTTGAATAATCGTCGGCCCTAAAAACATGGCAATAAGCCCGCCCGTTCCGATATAAGCTACCTGATTAAGCATACCTTGCGGTGCAACAAAGGTTAGATACAAAGAAATCCCCGCTATCACCAATACGCCGAGTCGATTGATAAGATTCCCTTTAAGAATTTTCTTTTTAAACGCCGTATACATATCATGCGTTAAGGCTGATGCCTGTGCCTGCAATACGGAGCTGATTGTTGACAGCATTGCAAACAGAATAAACAGCGTAATCAATCCGCCGATAACAGGAGGGATATATGTGTTTAAAAAAACCGGCATTGCCGTATCGGGGTTTTCCAGTCCCGGCGTATAATACCGCATAAAAATGCCTACAAAGGGAATAAAACTTAAAATGAATCCCATTGGCGCCATATAAAGCGCCATTTTATGTACTTTTAAGTCTTCTTTTAACGACAAAAAACGAACCGACATATACGGCAGTGTTGTGGTAAATAATAAAGCGTAGATAAATACTAAAAACACTTGATATTTCCCTGCTCCATACGGATTTGATGTTGTCGGATTAACAATTTCAGGATTGATGTTATTCAACTGAGTAAGCAATTCACTGATAGAGGTTTGTTTTAGAATTACGCCGAATGTAATTGTCGCCGCGATGAGCATCCCGATACACATTATCGTATCGGTAATAGCAACGGCAAGAAGACCGCCTTGCATAGTAAACACCACAACTAAGCATAACAAGAGTATTGATGCTGTCTGCTGCGAAACCCCTAACCATTCAGCAGCGACAAGCCCTACTGCACGGATCTGTCCGACTACATACACCGTTAAAAACAATAACGTTGCAAATCCGCTGATAAATTGAATCGTTCTTTGTTCTTTTTCCGTTCCTCTGTGAATTTTAGCTAAATAGCTGGGAACCGTTAAACCGCCCATCGCTTCAGCATTTTTTCTCATATAGCTGGCAAACCAGAGGGTTCCGAAAGTAATAGCCGGTGCAAAAAAGAAGTTGGCAAGAATTTCAATAGTACCGAATGCGTAGGCTGTTCCCGGTGATCCGATAAATCCCCAGCCGCTGTACCCTGTCGCCATCAGTGTTCCGGCTCCGATAAAGGGGCCAATCTGTTTTGCTCCCAATAAGAACCCTTCACTGGCATTTGTGTTCTGTCTGATTTTTCTATCTGAGAAAAACCCGACGCCAATTAAAACCATCGCCGCTATTGCAAATATTATCCAGTTAATCATCACGTTCCCTCTTTTTTACTTCTTACAATGTAAACCAAAAATGGATACACAATTAAAACCACAGAACCGATTGCAAACGCATCTAATGTCCATGAACCTGTCATACTCACCCCCATACAAAAACAGGGATTGGGGCCGTCCCGAAAGTAACCGACTTTTGGGACATACCCAAATCCCTGTTAAATTAAAATTTTTTACCACGGTCTCTTTTCATACGTTACCAATGTAGGATCGTCAACTTCCTTGGGGAAGTAGTTTTCGCATTTTCCTTCACGGTAAACATCGGCTGTTGCACAGTGCAAACCGCCGCCGAACGGATACGCATCCCGGAAGGGAACGGGAATGACATTCATTCCTAACTTATCCATTTGTTCCAACTGAGCTGTTTCACTTGCTTCAACCAATACTGTTTTGTGGTCAAGCACTAAACAGTTCATAGAAAGCCATACGCTGGAATAGCACAAGGGCGGCGGCTCTTTATGAGCGGGCATTGCTGCATCTACAATTTCCCAGCCGTTCGCTTCAAAAATTTTCCGTTGCTCTTTCGGCAGTCTTCGGTGCGGGTTATTCAAAATAAGACCGGGGCGTAACGGAACGAACGTTGCGTCAATATGAATCGGATAGGGATCGCCGGGGAAGTTGACGGCGTGTACCTTCAACTCAGGATACATTCGGCGGAACCAATCCATTGCTTTTCGGTTTGTCGTGAGGCCGTGCTGAACAAAAACGTCTTTACCTAATCGCATAAAATCAGCGGCATCAAACAAAATTTCATGCTCGGTTGTTACCATGTGAAGTTTTGCGGTTCTTTCAAGAAGAATATCCTCAGTAATATCACCGTCATAATAGTGCATATCATAACTCTTATCACCGAGCTCAGGTCTGGGACCATAGAACCAGCGGAAATCGGGATCTTTTTCAAAATATTCCCGTAAATTTTTCGCATACGCATAGTGTTCAAAAAATCTGGAGCGGAAAGACATGGAAGCACAGATAATATCGCTTCCAACGGTAAGCAATACATCTCTCGGCGGCATACAACCGAACATACTGCCTGTCATAAAATGCGGTGTAACAACAGCCTGATTCCATTGCATCGGTTCGGGTCTATCGACTTTTACACCTCTGCTTTCAAGTATCTTAACCAGATTATCCAGTTGGGCATTTGCTTTTTCAACGGTATCTAAAGGACGCGGCCCCGTCATGCCCCGCATCGGACTGTTCAGCGGCACTTTTGCTTTAGAAGCAGGTTCCGACGGCGCAATACAGCAGTTATCGGCTCTTCCGACGATAACATGCTTCAATGGATCAAAATCATTCCATGAATTAACGATTTTCATAGTGTACCTCCGTACGAAATAGTAGTGTAATGTCGATAAACATTTACTAAAAGACATTATATAAGCGGTTTTATGGGAAAGAAAGTTAGAGTGCTAACACGTAAATGATTTTTTAATATATAAATGAAGTTTATATATTTTTTAATAAATCTGCATATTTTTTAATATATGTAAAAACTGTATTTTAAATTAAATTTTCCAGAAATTCTCTGTTCACTATTTTAAAATGCATCCCTTTTATTCTTACAATTTCGTCTTGGTGTAATTTTTTTAATTCTTGGTTTAAACTTGGACGGTTAACTCTTAACATATTTGCGAGCATTTTTTGGTTTGAAGGGTATTTCAAGCGATCAATCTCATCTATATGTAAAAGCCAATATGCAATTCTTTGTACAACTTTCGGATATTGCGTTGCTCTCAATAAAAGCCGGTAAAAACAGGTATATTCTGCAATAAATTCCATTATGTTTTTCATAAAAACAATATCGTCATTAATTATTTCTTTAACGGCGGCAAACGGTAGAAAAAATACATCCGAGTTCTTGAGTGCATAAACATCATAGGGGAAATTCGCCGTTTTTCCAAAATATAAATAAAAAGGAAAAGCATCATGTGCCGAGTAATATGATGAAACTTTTTCTTGCCCGTCAATAGTATAGTCAATTGTTCTTAAACAACCGGAATCAATAAGCAAAGCGGCCGTAAGTTTATCCCCCTGCCTTTTTACTATTTCATTTGCGGCAAATCGTTTTTTCTTTATATGTAACATGTTTAAGCGGCGCCGACTTTTTTCCGAAATATTGTCAAATATTTTGAATCTATCTAAATTCAGAACGTCTGTTTCTTCTGCATTTCTCATATCAATAATCATAATGCAGTATTTTTCATTTTGCAAGTAAAGGTATTATCCCATAGCAGAGCCCAGGGCTTCAGCATGAAAAAAGGATCTGAGCTCTAAAATTATCGTCGTAGATGCA
>CAJPTT010000226.1 GCA_905373565.1 uncultured Treponema sp.
CTTATATATGTATGAAAGGTTTCTACATCTTACACACTTTAGCGATGCATTGAATGGAGTAAACAATTCTTGTAATACAATGTCAGAAGGGATGCTAGATCAGGTATCAGTGTTTATAGCGATTTGTACCGGTGGAATTACATTGTTTGGAATATTTGGCGGTATTTTATCATATGTTAATGTAAAAAATAATAAAAAATTAGAAAAAAAGATTCGACAGGCAAAGCGAGCATTGAAAACACAAAAAGAATTAACTATCTGGCGCTTGATTCAGGATGCTAGATATTATAGATCTCTTAGAAAATACAACTATGCAGATTCATATTTTCAAAAAGCAATCGGAAAATCTTCTAATTTTTCGTATACTTATTATGTAGCTCAGTATGAGAGATGGGCTTTGAGAGGAGACCTAATATCAAAAGAACTAACCCAGGATTTGAACGCTTCACAGAATTTAAAATATTTAGACAATATTCTTGACGAAATAAAAGCCTTGTGCAAAGATATAAAAAAGAAACGCGGTAATTGTAGACGAAACTTAATGCTACAATAAGTTTATTTTGTACTAGGAAACATATATGGTAGTTATGCAATAATTAATAAAAAACATAACCTGAATATGGAATTTAAAAAGAATATAGCATATTCGATTAAATATTTTAAGAAAGCAATATATCTAGATCATAAAAATGTAGATTTTTTGCGAAATGCAAGTTTATCATACGCATTAGCGAATGATGCATCAAACTGTCTGAAACTCTTGGATAAAGCTAAAGAAAGGGCAGAAGAAGAAATACTATATAAAAACCTCATGTATCCGGAACGATTGACAAAGCTGTTTGAACCTTATAAGACTTTTATGTCAAATGATATAATGTTTCGTCTTAAAACTGACTTTGGGATAACGCTATGCTATTAAAAGAACTATGTGATACGATAGCTGTATCAGGTTATGAAAATAATATTGCAGATTACATACAGAGTATGTTCTCCTCTTTTAATGCATTCACATTACAGAAATCCAATATAGGAAATTTAATATATCATAAACCGAGTATTAGCAATAATGTTAAAATTATGATTATAGCTCATATGGATGAGGTTGGTTGTCAAATTACAAAGAAAATAGCTCCTTACTGCTATGAATTTAAAGTACTTGGCAGTATTAAAGCATGGAATTTAACTAATCAACGTATAAAATTTGAAAATGGTGCATTAGGAATGATTTGTCTTAAACAAGAGAAATCATTGACAATAAAAGAATTTGATAATTTATATGTATATACATTTACTGATAATATAACCATAGGGGATACGTTTGCTTTTTGTAATCAATTTGTTGAAACACAAGAATCCTTTATCAGTAAAAGTCTTGATAATAGAATTAGTATATATGGTATATTAGAGGCGCTATCCGAACTAAATATAGAAAATATTGTCGATGATTTATTTATTGTATTTACGGTACAAGAAGAAATAGGTATGCGCGGTGCGAAGGTTGCTATTTCTTCGATAAAGCCGGATATTATAATTAACATTGATGCATCAGCTATTGGTGAAAAAAATAATATTATTATAGGTGGCGGTGTCGCAGTAAAGATATCTGATTCAATAGGTGTTTCTGATAGATATTTAGTAGAAAAAATAATGCTACTTGCTAAGCAAAATAATATCTTATTACAACCTGAAGTTAGCGATTGCGGAACATCCGAAATGATTATGGTAAATGAAAGTGATGAAGGTTCGAGGACAGTGGGGATATCTATACCATGTCAATCGATACATACTGCAAATACTATAGTGAATAAATTAGACTATCATGCATACAAGCAGCTTTTAAAAACATTATTGGTGAACTTAAATAATATTGTAGATTAAATAGGGCAAAATAGGAATTCAATTAATCCTCGTAATGACCACGACAGAAAATCAGTACAACAGCATTTCCTTCTACGGCATATACGAGTCTATGTTCTTCATCAATCCTATCAAAAATCGGCGGAGATCAATGTACATTTACTCACCAAGCTGCGTTATATATTCTTCGAACGCTGCTTTGAAATTTTCCGAAATTTTTTTATCAAGTGTCTTAAAAAGCTTTGCTTCGGCATTTGCTTTATTCAAATGGATTTCCCGTCCGCTTAATGAAAAAGGCAAAAACGTTTCGCCGGAGACCTTATCGGTCAGTGCCGAATCAAGCGAATAGCGAAGAACAGCCTTATTATTCCCCGGTATTTTTTCATCGGATATAACCAGCGTTACCGCCATACTATATCTGCCCGTATCGGGAGCCGACAGTGTAAAACCGGCTGATGTAAAGACTTTTGCAAAAGACGATTTTATTTTGTCATTTTTATCGCCGCTAACGGTAATAGCCACGGGCATATTTTTAAGCGCTGCAAGCCATTTTGCTTTGATAATGTTTGAGGCAAGTTTTTCATCATTTGATAAAGCTCCTGCAGCCGGATCGAGCTGTAAAAGCACCGATAAGTACGCTGCATTTTCTTCGGCTTTCGTATATGCCGCTTTATACCGCGCACATTCCGTCATCGTGTTTTTAACATCGGCAGGAATATCCATAAGTGACATAATAGTTTGATTGTTGAGTGCAATTTTCCCTCTATAAACGGCAATCGCTTTGGATTTTTCCAATACTGCAAGCGCATAATACGTTCCATCGGGCGACACCCATGTTTCTTTTATTTCTACGCCGCTTAATTGTTCTATGTTTGTAGAAATTGAGATAGTTTGATTAATTCGCTTATCTTTTTTTGCTGCATCTTTACCTTGACTGCTTGCATAATTTAGTGAAGATTGCGTCTGAGCTTCAATTTTTCGATTAAAAATAGCGGCAAGAGATTCTAATGCAGACGCTTCCGCCTCTTTTTGAGCGTGTCCTTCGCCAACTGCCGTCATATAGGATTGTTCGGAGTATTGCTCGGAAGGAGTTTCAATCCATACGGGCGGCATATTCGTCATGTTTTTCTCCGAAGCGGAGGCTGCCAGCGGAAAAATGCTCAGCGCTATAAAAACAACGGCTACTTTAAACATATTGACTCCAAAAGCTTCAATTCCTTATCTTTTATTTGAACATTGTCAAAGGTTTCTTCAAAAAGCACAAGCGAGTCATGAAAATAGCGAACCGTTACATTGTATGTTGCGGGCGGAAGCGCTATCGTTGTGACAGAAGCTTTTGCCGGTAAAAATTTTGCTTGCCGAATGTCTGCCCGTATAGAGGCATCGCTCTCTTCAAGCGCTAAGGGCAACGCTGCTTCTGCAATATCTAAGGCTATTTGCGCCACAGCTTGTGCGATTGGGTTACCCGCTTGTTCGACGGCTTTTCGTGCGGCAAAAATAGCGGTTCCTGAAGAAACAGCGGCCATCAGTTTACCGAGAATACTTTTTGCGGCATTCCGCTGATACTCTTTCCTTGCTTTAAGTGTGTTATTCTTCTTAACTTCTTCACCGAAGTCTTCAAGCTGCATCAAGGGATAAGTATCGCTTGTACTGGTTGCGGCATTTGTTACAACCGTCTCTATGCGATCTATCTTCGTGATATTTTCTCCAACGACCGGATAGGCAAATTTAAAGCGGATAGGAGGAATGCTAAAAAGAGTTCCTCCAATGGGAATTAATATACCGCTTAGAAATACCGCTTCTCCGTTTTCTTCTTTTGGAAAATAAAAAGAAACCTCTTCTTTTGCAGCAATGGAGCCGGAAAAGCTCATAATGTTTAAGTACGCATTGTTTTCTTTTGCAGTAAGCGCATTGCTCAGCATCTGTCTTAGAGAGCTCGTAGGATTAAGAACCGTCACGTAATCCCTATCAAGCCGAGCCCCTTCGATATCTCCGCTTGCATTGCGTAACAGGGCTCCTAAATAATACGCTGTTACGGAACCATGATATAAATCTTCCACCGTCGGTTTGCGCGGCATCCCTTCATTTACTTCGGCGGGTTTTACGCCGAATGTGTTATACGCTTCCTGTAATTTACCGTCCGGCTCTTCGTCTTCGTCGAAGCCGCGGATCATTTCGATATTCCCGCTTTCGTCAACGATGTGCCAGAGTGATGACGTGTTTTCCCGCCCCGCACGGATTTTTATATCGTCGGCCTTTTTTAATTCTACGACGGCATCCTCGATCTTATTTTGATGATAATAATTCAGGGCATTAAGGATGTTGAGATAAAAGCTTTCAAACTGCGCAACACCGTCAAGCTTGCCGGCATCCAAAAGCCTATCCCCCTCATTAAAATAAGTTGCCGATGCTTCGTATTTTTTTGCGTAGTGAGCAAGAACACCAATATCGATGTTTTTTAAAGCGGCATTATTCTTTCCGTAATTTCTGCCTTTCAGCATCTTCATACAGAGTTCGTAATTACCGTCTCGATAGGCTTTATCAAACCCGATTTGATCAAATTTTGCCGATGCGCAGGAAAATAACATCGGCAAAAGGAATACAACCATTACTGAAATCTTTAAATATTTCATATAATTTTTCCTGCGGCTTTATTATTTTTAGGTTAGAATTTGACGTCGCTCGTTTTTATTACTTTTTTGATATCATCATTAAAGCCGCTCCAGATAATTCTGTTCGTTTCAATGTTGATAAGGTCGGCGGAAACATGATAGGTACGAACCGTGGTGTTTCCTGCTTTTTGCACCATAGATTTTACCGATCCCTGTAATAAAAAATCTGCGCCGGTTTCATTTCCCAACGCTTTTGCCGTTTCTTCACTTGCATTTCCCATATTTTGATC
>CAJPTT010000227.1 GCA_905373565.1 uncultured Treponema sp.
ATTCTGTACGAGCCGCTCTTCCAAATAGGTTCTCCGTTTTTCCGGATCGGAAATAAGCCGCGCCGAAACTAATTGAACGTATTCATCATATTCGTTTTGCTGTTTGGCACTCGTTAACCGTTTACGTGCTTCGTTCGGTTGTCGTTGTAATAGGTATACGTCTGCAGAAAAAGCATACAGCCGTGCTAAATATGAAGAATCGGTGGACGGTTCTTTCAATAAGGTGTCGATATCTGCTTGTATCCGTTTAACTTGTTCGGAACTATATTGTATCCGCTGCGAGACGATAGCAGCCTCAAGCGTTTCAAGCGTCTTTTCATGCATAGCGCCCGCATCACCGGAATAGCGGATATCCGTTTGTACCGAAGCGCATGAGGTGCTGCATAAAGCGCAATAAAAAAATGTGGCACTCATAATTAAAAAAATAAGTACGGCGCGCTGCACCTTGAGCTTCGGTATAGCGATGGAATTTACAATCCGACTTCGAAAAAATTGAATATTACAGTTATTCATTGCTCGGCTCCTCTCTATATAATAGCAGACTTAACCTCAAAGCGTATCTGAAAAGGATGGAACGGAGGATATTAATTTTATTATGAATAATGAACGGCAGTGATATGAAATACACCGTTGCCGTTTAATGCTGCCGCTATACCGACAGCATTAAGGAAATCTCTAAAAACTGATATTTTAGAAATGTTTTTTGTTCTGTGTATAAATCGATTAGGGATAGGGACGGCGGGGTTTCTCCTGAGCAACATTAACACGGAGACGGCGCCCCTCGAATTCTTTTTCGTTTAATTCTGCAATAGCATTTTGCGCTGCCCCTTCATCGGCCATTTCAACAAATCCGAATCCCTTTGAACGGTTGGTGAACTTGTCTTTAATTACAACAGCCGAAACAACCTCACCGTAAGTTCCAAACAAGTTGGTCAAACCTTCTTCCGTGGTTGCGTAGTTTAAATTTCCTACATAAATTTTCTGAGTCATACTCAAATCCTTTTACCTTTTGCGGTACTAAATAATGAATCCATACGGAATCAATTTCTATGAGACCTTTATTTGATTATGTAAGCTGAACTTTCGGCTCTATCATTAATGGAAACAACGATCGCGTAGATAAGCTACTGTAACATAGTTTTAATAAGCGGTCAACTAACCAATACATACATAAAAAAAGGCTTACGCACTTTTGTGTGTAAGCCTTTGTATCGGGCGTAGGGGCGATTCACGCAGAGAGGTTCATTCTCCGACGATATTCGTCTATGCCTTTCATTGGGGATGTTAATTAATACATGCCGCCCATACCGCCCATGTCGGGAGCGGGAGCTGCCGGTGCGTGCTTTTCGGGGAGGTTGGTGATAGCGCACTCGGTGGTCAGCAGGAGGCTCGCAATGGAGGCTGCGTTCTGCAATGCGGAGCGGGTTACCTTTGCGGGGTCGATAATTCCGACCTTCATCATGTCTACCCATTCCATTTTTGCAGCGTCAAAGCCGACGCCTCGTTTTTCTTTTGCTTTTTCCGCAACGACAGCGCCGTCAATACCGGCATTTTCCGCAATCTGGCGGATCGGTTCTTCAAGCGCGCGCTTTACAATCTTAAAGCCGATTTTTTCATCTTCGGTCAGCTTGGAAATATCAGCCTTGTTAAGCGCTTCTGCAGCCTGAATGAGCGCAAGACCGCCGCCCGCGACAATACCTTCTTCGATAGCGGCGCGGGTTGCGTTCAAAGCATCCTCTACGCGGTGTTTCTTTTCCTTCATTTCTACTTCGGTAACGGCGCCGATCTTAATAACCGCAACGCCGCCTGCGAGTTTCGCAAGGCGTTCCTTGAGTTTTTCGGTATCGTATTCGGAAGTAGAATTTTCAATCTGTTTCTTAATCTGAGCGACACGGTCGCCGATGTGCTTTTTCTCGCCTGCGCCGTCGATAATCGTTGTATTTTCCTTATCGATTTTAACGCTCTTAGCCTGACCGAGCTGGCTGAGATCTGTCGTTTCCAGCTTTAAGCCCAGTTCTTCGGAGATAACCTGTCCGCCGGTCAAAATGGCGATATCTTCGAGCATTTCCTTGCGGCGGTCACCGAAACCGGGAGCCTTTACCGCACAGGTCTTTAACGCGCCGCGGAGGCTGTTTACGACTAATGTTGCCAACGCTTCGCCTTCAACATCTTCTGCGATAATCAAAAGCGGGCGGCCTGACTGTGCAACCTTCTCCAAAAGAGGCAGCAGATCTTTCATCGTAGAAATGGTCTTGTCATGGATTAAGATATACGGATTGTCGTATACGGTTTCCATGCGGTCGCGGTCGGTTACGAAATAGGAAGAAATATAGCCGCGGTCAAACTGCATACCTTCAACATATTCGGTAACGGTTTCCATAGTCTGCGCTTCGCCGACATCGATAACGCCGTCTTTTCCTACACGGGCAATTGCATCGGCAAGGATTTTACCGATTTCCTGATCGTTGTTTGCGGAAACGGAAGCGACATGCGCAACCTCTTCGGAACCTTTGATTTCTTTTGCATTTTTCTGGATATCGTCTACGGCAATCGCAACAGCCTTATCCATACCGCGCTTTAATTCAAGCGGTGTCATACCGGCGGCAACGGCTTTTAAGCCTTCGCGCACCATTGAATACGCCAAAACGGTCGCGGTTGTGGTTCCGTCACCGGCAACATCGTTGGTTTTTGTGGCAACTTCTTTTAAAAGCTGCGCTCCCATATTCTCAAACGGATCTTCCAATTCAACTTCGCGTGCAACCGAAACACCGTCTTTGGTAACGGTCGGAGCGCCGAAGCTCTTATCGAGTAAGACATTGCGCCCTTTAGGCCCTAATGTTACTTTCACCGCACTTGAAATTTGTTCAACACCGGAAAGCAGCTTTTTCCGTGCTTCTTCATTAAATAGCAGTTGTTTTGCCATCTTATGAACTCCTTCATCATTAATAACTGAAATTATGCTACGTACTGTAGTTTTTAACGATTCAACGTTTACCGGGTCAAAAATCTCGTAAACGTTCAAAAAGATATGATAGTAACATACAAAAAAAAAGGTAAACCGGCAAGTGATTCAAGAAATCAGCAATAAAAATAATGATAGCGAGAACTGCATATTGATTTTCAGAGCATGACCGGCCACGGATAAACCGGCAACAGAGACTTGCAAAAGAAATAATATATGCTATGATGAAAGGAGTTGCTGTGAATTATATTTTGTTAGGGGCTGTGCAATGAAAAAGCGTTTTTCGCTTCGTTATAAGCTTATCATTATTTTCGGCGCATTGATTTTGACGGCAGGACTTATCGAAGGTTTTCTTGCAGTACGTACCGCGCGTAAAGCGGTAACCGAAAAAATTGAAACGCATTTAATTGATAAAGCGCTCGATACGGCGGAGGTTATTGATGGGCGGATAACCGCTATGTTTCAGTTTTTGGACGGAATTACCCGTATGCCGATTATACAAGATGCTTCCGTTTCGTATCAGGAAAAAATGAAGTACCTTGCCAAAGAAACGCAGTTCAACACTGTACTGAAAGAGCTCTATATTGCCGATCCGTCGGGTATACAGCATAACATCGACGGTACGACAGAAGACTATGCAACCGATCCATGGTTTGTAGAAGGAGTTACCGGTAAAAATTTTATCGGCGTTCCCGATCGCGATGAAACACGCGGTAACGCTCTGTTTATTGCGTTTTCCCTGCCGGTTTATGATAGCAATAAAAATTTGATCGGTGTGCTGGGAGCCGATGTCGACGGCCATTGGATAGCCGAACAGATCAAAGACATCGTTGTCGGTAAAACGGGATACTGTTATATCATCAATTCGGATGGAACGGTTATAGCGCATAAAGACACCTCGATTGTCGATAATTTTGGGAATTCGCAGCAACGGGCACAAAAAGATCCTCAGTTTAATTCTCTTGCGACCTTTGAGAAACAAGCGCTGCAAAACAGCGAGGCTGTAATCGGCAGTTATACGTATAACGGCATTTTTAACATCGCATCTCATGCTCTGATAAAAACAACGGGATGGACTGTTATTATTAAAGCGCCGTATCACGAATTTATGGGCGCAGTCAATACGTTGCGCCGATCATTGTATGCCATCGGTATTGCCATCCTCGGGATTACCTTTATTATTGTCTACTTTGTTGCCCGTGCAATGGTAAGACCGATTCAAAATGCCGTTGTCGCATTGCGGGATATTGCACAAGGCGAGGGAGATTTAACGGTACGACTGCCCGTACAGGGCAATGACGAAATTACCGATATGGCGGGATACTTCAATGAAACAATTAAAAAAATCGGTACGTCAATACAAACAGTCGGTGCAAACAGTCATACTATGGAAGAAGTAGGGAATGAACTTGCTTCCAATATGACGGAGACCGCAAGTGCCGTACACGAAATCAGCGCAAATATCGAAGGGGTAAAGCAGCAAACATTGACGCAAGCGGCAAGTGTTACGGAAACGGCTGCAACCATCGAGGAAATTGTTCGCACTATTAAGCAGCTAAGCAACAGTATCGAAACGCAGGCGGCAAGTGTTGCACAGTCGTCGTCGTCCGTAGAAGAGATGGTTGCCAATATCGCTTCTATCGGGCAAACGCTCGGCAAAACCGATGATGTAATCAGAAACCTTACAACCGCAACCGGCGACGGCAAAGCAACGCTCGTTACCTCCAATACCGTAACGCAGAAGATTGCCGAAGAGTCCGGCTCGCTGATGGAAGCATCGAGCGTTAT
>CAJPTT010000228.1 GCA_905373565.1 uncultured Treponema sp.
GACAAATACCGAGTCTTTGTACTTTCTGTTTGCCGTACTCATAGTTACTCCCTCTCACGTGCTGTATTATAGCATAGATTATAGGATTTTGAAATAATTGATAATGTGTAATCAATGAGTAATTACCGAAAGTGATTATGCATCCTTGTCAATTTGCCCTGATATCCGCAAGAAAATGTTTGGCAGAATCGGGATTTTGTGTTATACTAGTACTGTATGACTTATGCATCTTTGTCTGCAACGCTCTCAATGCCATACACAACTGAAGATGGAAGCAATTCATCCGATATTGTGGTGTTCGATAAAGACGAACACGCCGTAATCGATCAGATTTTAAAAAGCTTACAAGCTTATGCTCCCGGGGTACTGAGCAACATTGCAAACTGTATTACAACATTAGAACACGTAGCGGTGGCCATTTCTCGATATCCTTCAATACAACGAAGCACTGTCTTGGCAGGTGAGCATCGATCGGCTGAAACATTGATCGATACGCTTTGCAGCAGCGCCCCTTCTTCACGTTTACTTACATTGCCGACAAAGGTTATTCTAGGTAAAAGCTTTTTGATTGCCAAATTTCAGACATTTTCCGCGCTTACCAAAATAGCGATGAATGCTTTTTTTGAAGAAAAAGATATCCAAGCGTTGCGGCGGATTACGCTTCACGCTATGTTCGCGCTCATGGCGGAGGATGTGTATACGATGCTCCTTGACAATGTGGATCTTCAGCATGAAACACGAAAAGAGATTGCAGAATTATTAACGGAATTATGGGAACACCGGCTGGACGAACACTCCTCATCTTTCGCGCCTGTTTTACACAAGGTTTGGGCAGCACGGAACAAACTTGCACCGAACTTTGGCAGTATGCTCGGCGTAAGCGAGCTCTTCTTGCTTTCGATGGAGCTTGATGAATCGTGGGAACGGTTTATGATCGCGAAATTGGCAGACCCTGAAATCGGCCAAGCATTGGAAGAATTCTTATTCGGCATATCCCACGAAAAGATCAACTTTATCCGCAGTGTCTTGCAAGAGCGAAAAGTATCTGCCGTAAGCAGAGAGGAAGCATATACGCTGCTCGGCTTTAAAAGAGAGTTCCCGAGTGATGACCCGCGCGGTTTTTATACTTCTTTTATTGAGCGAAAAAATAACGCCGAATCGAGGCGGAGGCTCCAAGTATCCGGCCCCAAGCGCACGCTCGAAGACCTTTACATTCAGTTTATTTTTGAAGAAGGCTTAAGCGATACATAATACAGCTGCTACAGCGCAAGTTTTAAATCGCCGTCTTTAATCCATCCGATTTTCCGCAGCGGCGCAGTAAAAAGAAGCGTTAGTACGGCGGGAGCGATAAAGTGCATCAGCAAAATGGAAAGATAAATGCTTGCGGTGCTGCGCCCGGTTCCACTCATCGCCGTCAGTGCACCGATTTGACCTACCAACCCGCATGTTCCCATACCGGAGCCGATGGGGGTATTTTCTAGTTTTAGCAGCATCGTTGAAATGGGACCCAGTACGGCGGATGCGGCAATCGGCGGTATCCATATCCGGGGATTTTTAATAATATTCGGCATGTGGAGCATACTGGTGCCGATGCCGACTGCAAAGCTGCCGCCGAATCCGTTATCCCGATAGCTCATTACCGCAAAACCGATCATCTGAGCGCAGCATCCCGCCGCAGCCGCGCCTCCTGCAAGCCCCGAAAGGGAGAGCATCATACAGAGCGCGGCGCTACTGATCGGCAGTGTGAGAATGAGCCCAACCAATACCGCAAGGCAAACACCCATCAGGAACGGACGTAGGGTTGTCGCTGTCATAATAACCTCTCCGAGCCAATTCATACACGCAGACATATACGGACCGAAAAAGACGGCTATTACGCTGCCGGAAAGAATGGTTACTGTCGGCGTTACGATAAGGTCAATCTTTGTTTCTTTTGAAACCAGTTTTCCCAGCTCGGTACCGACAATGGCGGAGATAAAGGCGCCGACTGCACCGCCGAACATATTACCGGCATACCCGACAATGGAGGCGGAGAACAAGACAAAGGTATGCGCTTTAAGCGAATGTGCAACGGCAATACCGATGGCAGCTCCCGTCATATCACGGCATATCGGCCAGATGGTATCGGTCAAAAAGGCAATATGCATCTGCTGCCCTACGGTTCTCAGGATTGTTCCGACAAGCAAGGATGAAAAAAGCCCCATTGCCATGGCGCTCATCGCATCAATAAAATACCGCTTACCGGAAATCTCTATATCTTTCTTTTTTAAGAAAAGCTGTAATTTACTCATATCGATACAAATCTCCTTTATTCGTGCCGAAGGTTTAATACCTGCCGTTTCTCGGCAGCGCTCTGCGTCGAGGTTGTTAATTCGTGCCGAAGGTTTAATACTCGGCGATGTTGTTTATAGGGATAGGATAGACCGCATGTACGGCTGCGGAAAAAGCGCCGGTGTTTTCCCGTATAAGCTGATAGAATTGCAGCTTGCCGTACCCTTGCCGGTGTACATTTTCCACTGCCGCCCTGTCTATGATTCCGGTTGTATCGGCGCCGGTAGCCTTTATCCTATGTGTGTTATCGAAAGAAAGAACGGCAAAACCGCCGTAGGATTTGCCGCGGGGACGTAAGGGGCTGCCGGGATTGATAGCCGTAACGCCGCCAAAGCTTTCGATACTTTGCACATGCGTGTGTCCGTGTACGGCAATTGTACAACCGAGGCTTTCGGCTGTCATACTCAGTTTACGCCCGTCAAGCTCAACATGATGCAAATGCCCGTGCGTCAATAATATATGCTGTCCTGCAATCATCTTTTGCTGATAAACCGGCAACCCGAACGGTTTCAGATTTTTGCTGTCGGGAAAAACCGGAGAATAGAACTGACTGTCGCAGTTTCCCTGCGTCATAATGATAACCGGCGGAATGGTTATCCGGCCGGCGGCAGCTTCGCGCACAACGGTTATGATGTCTTGAACGCCGTCTCCGGCAAAGAGGCAGGCTTGGCATTTTTCGCTAAACGCCGATAAAGTCCACCGCACTGCGTCCACTGCCCCATGCGTGTCGGAAAGCAGCAGAATAGAAGCGGTATCCGCATATTGCAGCCGATTGTAGAAATCGGCATCCGCAATAACGCCGTTTTCGCAGCGGGTAAAACAGTTCATTGTTTTTCTCCCGCAGTGCTGTCCCGCTCTCCGCTCTCTGCGGTGACTGTTTCCGGTTCCGCGCTATCTGCCTGCTCGCCGGTCGAAGGCGGCATCAAAATAAGATAGTTATACGAGCGGATATTCAGTTCAGGGTCTTTATACGGCTGCAATGTATACGGCGTACCGCCCCATGCAGTTATCCCCTGCTCTTTTAGCATGGCGGAAGTTGTTGCAACTGCCCGTGCAAACCGCGGAAACGGTTCCTGTTCCGGCAGCTCATTGATTTGCTCTACAGCGGTTACGGCACAGAGCAGCAGTGTCTGTACATCATGCGCGGGGATATTCACCTCCCGATCAGCCTTTGCAAACGAGTCGGGCAGTTCAAAATCCACAACAACATCGCTGTAGGCTTCGAGCGGTAAAATCTCTTCTACCGGCAGCAAGGAAAAAATATGCAATTCAGGGTATTTTTCTTTAACGGTACGCAGTATGCGAGCGCCGCCTTCTGGAATGCCGATGGAAATGAGCGCTTCGACAGGCTGTGAGGCAAGCCGTTCCGTGATTATCGAAAGCCTCGGCTGTTTTGTCTTTGCGGTCATATCGCTGTAGCTTAAAATATGCAGGTTCGCCTTTAAACTCTTTGCATCATAGATATCCGAAAGATAAGTAAAAAGGTCTGAATACTGATAGAAATCTTTTCCAAGGACAAACAGGAGACTATGGTTTAGTTCCTTTTTTTGATGAACTTTGTGGTCGTAGGTACCGCCGCCCTTACTACACGAAATCGTTCCTGCAATCATGGCGGCAGTAAGAAGCAGCAAAACAAGATAAATGAAACTATGCATAAACCGGCGCAGTAAAAAAGCGCTTCTCGAACACGTCGTACTTGGAGAAACGGCACCAATCGTTTTTTTCATAATCAAATCCGCGGCGTTTAATTTGAAGCCGCAATTCCTTTTAAAAAATACGGAACCGGCAACGCTTGTTGTTATGGTATTTTTATCGCTCAGAATATAACGATTATAAGAGATGTAGTATGTTTTGTCAATTTTTAGAGTGGAGTGTTTCAGGACTTCCGCATTATAAATATTTTAGGCGTTTGTTTGTAAAAATGTAAAGGGCGCCTCTCAAAATTCGGCAGGATTTTAAGAGGCGCCCTTCAGGCGGATGAGGCCATATTCAGCGGCGGAACTTAAGATTCGGACGGCGCTTTAAACCCTTTTCCGTCATCGGGAGCCCAAATATAATCGGCGCCTTTTCCCATATCATTACTGGGGGCATTCCCCATCGCATTTACGACTAATTTACAGGTAATTTTACCGTCCGCACCGACCTTAAACGTTAGGGTGTTTTTTACAGTTTTCCGTTCAAAATCCTTTTTAGAATATGTTTTGCACATCCATTCGGTTTCGGAAACTTTTGTCCATTGCATATTTGTATATACTGCGCTCATCGGCTGAGCATAGCTGATCAACTTTTCTTGATCGTAAACGACACATATATCATAATAGTTATTATCAAAATGAAGCTTGCCGGAATACGAGCCGTAAAATTTCTTTACCGTTTCGGCATCAGC
>CAJPTT010000229.1 GCA_905373565.1 uncultured Treponema sp.
CTTCTATAGAAGAATTGGAATCCGCCATACAAAAATATCAGGGCAAGATCAACGATATTCTAATAATGGAGCAGCGGGTCGGTATCTGGTACAAAATCCTCGGGCGCCGGTACATGGACAAAAAGATGTATAAAAAAGCAATTGAATCCTTCCGCAGCGCATTAGAATACTTCCCTGAAAATCAGCATGTGTTTTATCAAATCGGCGTATGCGCCGCTATTATCGCAAAAAGCACCCTCGATTATCCGAATATGAGCCTCGACGAACGGCAAGCGTATTTTGACCTGTCGGTTTCCGCCTATAAGCGCGCGGTGGAGCTTGACCCGACCTATACGCGGGCGGTGTATGCACTGTCCGTTCTCTATGTCTTTGAATTGAACCGGCCGGAGGATGCCATTACGATTATGGAACCGGTAGCAGCCCGCGAAAAAAAACCGCTTGACTCCCTGTTCATACTCGGACGCGCCTATTACATGACCGGTCAATACGAAAAAGCAATTGCCGCCTACGACCGCATTATCAAAACAAGCGGAAGCGCCGAACAGCGCGCCGATGCCGAACGAAACAAGGCCTTCGTAGAAAATGCCCGGCGCTAACGATCCGGCGGCTGTAAGGCAGTGAGCAAATAGTAGGCTTCTACGCATAATAATGAATACAAAAACCGATGCCGAACGGCGGAAACTCTACATCGCGCTCTCTTATTGCTCTTTTTTAAAGGGCAGTGAGCGCCTTTTACTTGCCCGCACGCTTGACACTTTGCAAGCACTTACAGTAAGTTCAATGGACATGCTCAGCCGGATGATACGGCGGACACTCCGTACACGCAGTTATAAACCGGAACAGTTGCCGCAGGCAGTAGAAAAAGCCGAGGCGCTGATGAAGTATTGCCGAATCAACATGACGTTCTATGATGATTCCGACTTCCCTCCCCTGCTGCGGGAAATTCCCGATGCGCCTTTTTTGCTGTACTACCGCGGTGTCTTACCGAAAGCCGATACGCCCGCAGTCGCGATTGTCGGCACGCGCCGCCCGACGGGGAACGGTATTAAAGCTGCGCTTCAGCTGGGTACCGAATGCGGGCACGCCGGTATCCCCGTTATTTCGGGGCTGGCACGAGGCATCGACACCTTTGCGCACCGGGGAGCTTTGGAAGGCGGCGGGCTAACGACCGCGGTACTGGCATGCGGGCTTGACCGGTTATATCCGCAGAGTAATGCACGGCTCGCAGGCCGGATACTCGAAACGGGCGGCTGCATTATCAGCGAATATGCGCCCGGAGAACCGCCGTTTGCCTATCGCTTTCCGCAGCGTAACCGGATTATTTCGGGATTAGCCCGCGCAACGGTTGTCGTCGAAGCGCCGGCAAAATCGGGAGCGCTCATCACTGCGGACTTTGCCCTTGAGCAAGGACGCGACGTATGCGTATATGCCGGAATACAGGATTCCGTGCAGAATGCCGGTTGCAAAAAGCTCGCTGAGGACGGAGCAATTCCGGTTGAACATGCCGGCGACCTGTTACGCGAATGGGCAAACCCAACCTTGCAGTATTTGCAGAGAGAGCAACAGATACAACTACCTTTGTTTGAGAAAGGAGCACGATAAATGGCGAAAAAAACCGCGACAAAAACGAAAAAAACAAACTTGATTATCGTAGAATCGCCGGCAAAAGCAAAAACAATCGAAAAATATTTGGGCAACGGCTATACGGTTAAGGCTTCGATGGGTCACTTAATCGATTTACCGAAGTCCCGTATCGCAATCGATATCGAGCACGGCTTCCAGCCCGAATATATCACCGTACGCGGCCGCGCAAAACTTTTGAAAGAACTGCAGCAAGATGCAAAGAACGCCAAGCATGTTTTTCTCGCAAGTGATAATGACCGCGAAGGGGAAGCTATTGCCTATCATCTCTGCAATGCGATACGGGAAAAATGCGAAGAGGTTCCGATAAACCGCATTGTCTTTAACGAGATTACGCCGCAGGCAATTAAAACCGCGGTGCAAAATCCTATGGATATCGACGAAGCGAAAGTCAATGCGCAAAAAGCCCGCCGCGTCCTCGACCGGCTTGTCGGCTATAACCTTTCTCCGCTGCTCTGGCAAAAAGTAAAGAACGGGCTTTCCGCAGGGCGGGTACAGTCGGTTGCGCTGCGCCTCATCTGCGAACGGGAAGCGGATGTAGAGAATTTTATCCCCGAAGAATTTTGGACGCTGGAAGGAGCCTTTAAAAAAGGAAAAACAGCCTTCGATGCCCAGCTCGCGTTATATAACGGAGAAAAACCGACGCTTAAAAACGAGCGGGAAGTACAGGCAATCATCGATGTATTGAATGGAAAAGAGGCCACGGTTACCGATATCAAAAGTACCCAAAAGACCATTCATCCCAAGCCTCCGTTTACAACCTCCACGATGCAGCAAACGGCAGCGAACCGGCTCGGTTTTACCTCCCGTAAAACGATGCAGATTGCTCAACAGCTGTACGAAGGTATCGCCGTCGGTTCAAGCCGCGTCGGTTTAATCACCTATATGCGTACCGACTCGGTGCGTATCTCCGATGTTGCCCTTGCGGAAGTACGTAAGTGGATCGGCGAGAAACATCCCGCCTATTTGCCGGAAAAGCCCAATTTCTACAGCGTCGGGGCAAAAGCGCAGGACGCCCACGAAGGTATCCGCCCCACGTACTGTAGTTATACGCCCGATTATCTGAAAGACTACCTCAACCGCGATCAGCTGCGCCTCTATACCCTTATCTGGGAGCGCTTTGTTGCAAGCCAGATGACCGGCGCAAAAACCGAAACGCTCAGCTATGAGATTTCCGCAGGAGATGCGGTCTTTAGAACGGCTTCTACCAAGGTAACGGACAAGGGATTCTACGCCGTGCTCAATCTGCTCCTTTCAAAAGAAGAAAAAGGCAAGGCATTACCGGCCTTAAAAACCGGCGATACCCTGACGGTAGACAGCCTGACCCCTGAACAGCATTTTACGCAGGGGCCCGCCCGCTATACCGATGCAAGTATCGTTAAGATGCTGGAACAAAAAGGAATCGGACGCCCCTCGACGTATGCGCCGATTATTTCGGTACTGCTCGACCGCTACTACGTCAACCGCTCCAATAAGCAACTCGTTCCTACCCAGCTCGGCAGAATAATCAATGATCTGCTAGTCGCAAACTTCAACGATGTGATCGACGTCAATTTTACCGCCGGTATGGAACAAAAGCTGGACGAAATAGAAGAGCACAATGCCGACTGGTCAAAGATTATCGGCTCCTTTTATACCCCGTTTATCACACAGGTGGATTCGGTGATGGCGCATTTAGGCAGTTTGAAAGGAAGCCTCGATGAGCCGACAAACTTTACGTGCGAAAAATGCGGCAAAAGAATGATGAAAAAGCTCGGCCGCTTCGGCTTTTTCTTGGCATGTGAAGGGTTCCCCGAATGCCGCAATACCAAATCCATCCCATTGGCTAAATGCCCGCGTCCCGGCTGCGGCGGAGACATCGTATCCCGGCGAGCAAAAGGACGGGGCAAAGAATTCTTCGGTTGCACCAACTTTCCAACGTGCAATTTTATCTCTCATTTTAAGCCTATCAACGCACTGTGCCCCAAATGCGGCTGGTTTATGGTTGAAAAATACGATAAAAAGAACGGAAGCTACAAAGCCTGTGTAAACCCCGATTGCGATTATTTACACAGTGTTGTCGAAGGCGTAGAAGACCGGGATATCGACTAGCCGATGGATACGGTCTTTGAAGACTACCTCGCCTACAGCGCAGGGGTGCGGCATTTTTCGGAAAAAACCATCGAAGCCTACCGGAATGACCTCAAGCTTTTTTCGGATTGGCTTGCGGACAATGAACTGTCCTTTACCGAGGTTACGAGAACACAGGTGCGCATCTTTGTTGCAGACCTCGGCAACCGGCATTTTGCACCGGCAAGCATTAACCGTACCCTCTCCTGCGTACGAGGGCTGTACCGCTATGCCCTGCAGAAAGGGCTCTGCACCACGAACCCTGCCGCAGTTGTCCGCAACCTTAAACAACCGGATAAGCTGCCCCGCTTCCTCTTTCCCGACGAAGCGGAACGCTTCTGTGAATTTCCCAAAGAAGCGGGTATTTTATGGTACGCCCGCGATGCGGCGATCTTTTCATCGCTTTACTCAACCGGCTGCCGCGCGGCGGAGCTGCAAGGGCTCAAAATAACGGATTTAAAGGGAGATTGCAGCTGGGCAATCGTACAAGGAAAAGGAAGCAAAGAACGCAAGGTGTTCTTTGCGGACTTTGCACGGGAAGCGGTACAGCAGTATTTGACCGAGCGAGCGGAACTGATTGCCTACCTAAAAGAACAGGACAGCATGAAAACCTCGATTGCGGAAGACGCGCTTTTCTTAAACTGCCGCGGCGGAGCGCTTACAACGCAGGGCATTCGGTATATCATCAACCGGTACACCGCCCTTCTCCCGAACTATAAAAAACTGACGCCGCACGCTTTCCGACACAGCTTTGCCTCGATGTTCATCACCCGCGGAGCAGACATACGAGTCGTACAGGAACTGTTGGGGCACAGCAATATCACAACCACCCAACGGTACACGCACATCACGGCAGCCCAGCTCCAAGAGCTGTACCACAAAGCCCATCCGCATGGGTAGTGTTATGCATAGATGCGGAGAATAATTTCACATTATATTTATATTATATATTAT
>CAJPTT010000230.1 GCA_905373565.1 uncultured Treponema sp.
CAGTTGTACGAAGGATGCGCTGCAAGCTGTTCATCGGTAAAAAGAGGATAAAAAGGCTGAAATGCAGGATTTTCATTTGCCAGCTTACAAAGGATCAATTCTTCAAAAGCCCTGTATTTATTCTCGATACCCGATACCGGATCAGTAGTGCGGAACCAATCCTCGACGCGCATCGACCCGCCGTACACTTCGGCTGGAGGAAATTCGGTACAGAATTCGAGTAATAAATCGTCGAGGTCGGGCAACTGTTCCTTTGCAAGTTCCGCCTGCACAAAGTCATACCCGCTGCTAAAAAAATCGGCGCGCACATCCCGTCGGTACAGCCGGCACATATAATGAAATATTTCGTCGATCAGACCCATCGCATTCAGCTGACCGGCTTTTAAATACTGCTCGGCACGCACCGGTATCCCGAATGCACCCGACTCGACAACTTGATTATACTGGAAAGTAAAAGCATAAATATCGTTAATATTCCGTATTATGACATTTCCGGTCGATGAAAAGAGTGTTTTGGAAAAACGGCATTTTGCACGTATATCGCGATGAATATGGAATTCCATCGTTTGAAAAAAGCTGTCGATAGGGACTTTCTGCATACAATATCCTCGTATGTGCTAATTATATGCCGAAAATCCGATGTTGTGAAGCCATCGCAGGCTAGCGTTTTTCACCTTCATCGGATATACTAGCAGATATCGTTTAGTTTAGAACGCTGAATTTTAAAGCATGCTATTTTGCAGGAGGTTTTATGATGGACAAGCAAAAAATAGAACGGATGCGCACCGGAAAAGGTTTTATCGCAGCCCTCGATCAAAGCGGCGGCAGTACGCCTAAGGCATTGGAGGCCTACGGTGTCGGGAAAGATGCCTACTCAAATGAAAAAGAAATGTTTGATATGGTACATGCCATGCGCACGCGGATTATCACCAGTAAAGAATTCGATAAAAACCATATCGTCGGCGCTATTCTTTTTGAACAAACGATGGATCGCGATATCGAAGATATCCCGACAGCCGATTACCTGTGGGATAAGCGCGGTGTTCTTCCGTTCTTAAAGGTTGACAAAGGACTTGCGGACTTAGCCGAAGGTGTTCAGATGATGAAACCGATGCCCGATTTGGAAGCATTACTGCAACGTGCCGTACAGAAACATATCTTCGGGACAAAGATGCGTTCGGTTATAAAGGAAGCAAATCCGGCCGGCATCAAAAAAGTTATCGACCAACAGTTTGAAATCGGATTGCAGATCGCAAAGCATGGATTAGTACCGATCATCGAACCGGAAGTGGATATTCATAGCCCCGACAAAGCAAAATGCGAAGATATGCTGAAAAAAGAAATCCGCGAACACATTGCAAAATTGCCTAAGGATGTATTGATTATGCTCAAACTCAGCATCCCGACGCAAGCAGATCTGTATAAAGAATTTATCGATCATCCGCAGGTTGTACGTGTCGTTGCGCTTTCAGGCGGTTACAGCAGAGAAGAAGCCAATGCCTTATTGGCAAAGAACCACGGCATGATTGCAAGTTTCTCTCGTGCCCTTGCAGAAGATTTGCGCGCACAGCAGTCACAAGAAGAATTCGACAAAACGCTTGCCGCTGCAATCAAGGGCATTTACGACGCTTCGATTACATAACAAAGCAAAATAATTCATAATTCATAATTATGAATTATGAATTATGAATTATTCCAATAACCGTCGGGCACGGCGCTGCAGTGCACCCTGCTTTTCGTCCTGCGCAATAGCTTCCACTAAGGCACGAGCATCCGCAGGACTATTCGTTTTAAACATATCAAGTCCGATACTCTTGGTTAACACATCGTCGCTCTGCAAAAAAGCTTTGCAGATTTCCGCCGTTGCAGTGTTTTCAATTTTTGCAATTTCCTTACCGAATTCATACCGCAGTTTCTTTTGCTTGTTTTCCGTTACCGTTGCCAGCACCACCGTATCCAAATCGGCTGCGAGTGCCGTAGAATTATGCTTCAGCACTGCGCTCAGGATTGTAACCCGCAATTTTTCACCCTTTTTAGAATCGCGAAATGTTTCGGCGAGCCATGCGTTGCCTTCTGTCGTATTCAATACCACCAGCGTTTCTACCGCTGCAAACCGAACCGCATCCGTAGGATCATACTTTGCACGATACAACACATACGGAGCCGCTTCCTGCATCATGGTCTTTTGCGCGGTTTTTAAGGCTTCGAGCCGGACTTTATAATAGCTGTCTTTAAAGCCCTGTAAAATCAGCTTTTGCGTTTCGTCCGTATCGAAAGAAGCAGCGCCTCGTATTGCAGCTTCCCGCAACTGAGGTTCCGGCTGCTCGAAAAACTTCGCCAGCAGCGGCACAATATCGGAGTTTCCCATTTGGGCAAGCCCTGCAATGGCACTGGAGCGGACATAGATGTTTTCGTTTTCGTCCTGCGCCCGTTCCAGCAAAAACTCACGCGTATCTTCACTATGCAGTTTTTCGAGTGCAACCATAATCGTCTGCTTTAAAATAAGTTCCTGTTTTGCATCATCGATTGTCAGACTGTCAAAATAGTCGGCTAAAAATGAGGCCGTTTCATCGCTGCCGATTTCGCCCAACACGGAAACCGTTTCCGCACCGTATTCCGCCGTATTTTGGGTCAGCATGTTCTGCAATGCTTCGTTTAAGGCGGGGGTAAGTTCCGGCTTTACCGCAGCAAGGTAAGACAGCGCCGCCTTTATCAACGTCCGCTGTTGGGCTTCATAATCTTCCAATACGGCAACAGCAGCTTCCGTCAGCTGAGCATCCTCGTACTTTTGATACAGACCGAAAAGCCCTTCGCGCACTGCGGGACCCTTTGTTTCTGCAAAAAGTCGGTTAAAATCACCTTGCAGCGTCTCGAAATCCTTCTTATCAACCTTACTGACTACCTCCAGTATCTCCGATTCCAGTCCGTACTGCAATGCTTGGCGAGCTTTTTCAATCTCATCAAGTTCTTGGTTTTCCTCTTTCGGCTTTTCAGTTCCATCCTTTTGTGTTTCTTGATCCTGCCGCGAACTTTCTTGATGTAAGACGTTCTGTGGCACGATTGTATCATTCTTTGCTTTTGATGGTGAGGAATCGGTAGTATCGGCCGCTATATGCAGCGGCGCAAGCATTGCCGACACTACAATTAACATCATAAAAACAAGTTTTTTCATTCAATGCTCCTGCTTCCATTATCGGAATTTCAAAATGGTAGTTTTAAGAACCGCCGTTATTTTATATAAAAACCGTAAAGACCGCAATTGACAGATTAACCGGGAATTACCACCCACAGGCTCAATCGCATTCACCATATAAATTGTCATTCAAGTACCCATCGGACACATTGCGGGTTATCACGGAAATTGACAAATTGCAGAAAAACGATACCTCTGTTATACTACCACTATGAACATTACCCGCAAACTGCCGATAGGCGTGCAGAGCTTTAAGGTCTTACGGAATGACCGCTATATCTATGTAGACAAAACAGCATATCTTGCGCAATTAGTAACCAGCAGTCGAGTCTATTTCCTCAGTCGACCGCGGCGGTTTGGCAAGAGTTTATTTCTTTCAACCTTGGCAGCCTATTTCCGCGGACAAAAAGAGCTGTTCAAAGGCTTGTATATTGAAAAAACCGAAGAGGAACAAGCTGCACAAGAAAACCGAACCCCATGGCAAGCATATCCGGTTCTGTATTTTGACTTTAACATTGGACAGTATCTTGAAAGCGAGGCTTTGAGCGAACGGCTCGATTCTTTATTAAAGGAACAGGAAAGCCTATACGGTATACTCGTTGCAAAAGAGGAAAAGCCGTTTTTTGCCTCACGTTTTGAACGGCTGATAAAGGCTGCATATCAGCAAACGGGCAAGCAGGTTGTCATCCTTGTGGACGAATACGATAAACCGCTTCTGCAAACGATGGGGGTAAATGAAGAACTCAATGAACAATACCGTAATACGCTCAAAGCATTTTACTCGGTGATTAAAACCTGTGATGAATATATCCGCTTTGCCTTTTTAACCGGGGTAACAAAGTTCAGCAAGATCAGCATTTTCAGCGATTTGAATAATCTCCGTGATATATCGATGGAAAAACAATATGCCGGTCTCTGCGGCATCACACAAACAGAACTTGAAACGAACTTCCAGCCTGACATACAAGTGCTTGCCGATGAACAAGACCTTACGTATCAAGAGGCATTAGCAGCCTTAAAGCAGTGGTACGACGGCTATCTGTTCCACTCAGCCGGGGAAGGAATGTACAATCCCTTTAGCCTTTTGAGTGCGTTGGTAAAAAAAGAAATCAAAAGCTACTGGTTCAGCACGGGGACGCCGACTTTTTTGGTTAATTATCTCAAAGAAGCGCACTATTATATCCCCGACTTGGATGGAAAGGTTGAACTTGATGAAGAAGGCTTGCAAACGTATCGGGCAGTTGCTCAAGATGCGTTGCCCATTCTATTTCAAGCAGGTTATTTAACAATCAAGGAATATATCAGCGATCTGAGGCTGTATCGGCTTTGTTTTCCGAATGATGAAGTACGGTACGGGTTTTTGCAGAACCTTTTACCGGCATACTCTGACGTACTGTTCGGGCAAACCGGGGTATGGATAGGACGGTTTGTACAAGACATCCGCAAGGGCAAAGTGGATGAGTTTATGGAGCGGATGCAAG
>CAJPTT010000231.1 GCA_905373565.1 uncultured Treponema sp.
CTGGAAAGCGGGATTCCTCAGTCGCAGATTTTGGCGTTGACCTTTACGAACAAGGCGGCGCGGGAGATGGAGCAGCGGATTAAAGAGCTGACGGGTAAGAAGTTACAGAATTTAACGATTAGTACTTTTCACGCGCTGGGGGTGAAAATCCTGCGGGAATATATTGACCGGCTGGGATGGCGGCAGAACTTTAGCATTTACGACGAGGTAGACCGCAATCAGCTGATTAAGGAGTCGGCAAAGGAACTGAAAATTGCAACGGAAACGCTCGATGTGTACGGAGTGGGGACGCTGTTTTCTCAGATAAAGACGGGGCAGAAAAACTTTACGGCACAGACGGCGGTGTATCGTCCGCTGTATAACGAATATCAGGCAGGGCTCAAGCTGTTCAATGCGGTGGATTTTGACGATTTGATTATGCTGCCGATTAAGCTTTTTACCGAGCATCCGGACGTGCTTGCGGTGTACAAGAACCGCTACCGGTATGTGATGGTGGATGAGTTTCAGGACACGAGTATTCAGCAGTATCAGATGATGCATTTGATTGCGGATGATAATGTCTGCGTGGTAGGCGATGATGATCAGTCTATTTATTCGTGGCGGGGGGCGAATTATGAAAATATCCGCCTGTTTGAAAAGGACTTTCCGCATCTGGTGGAGATTAAGCTTGAACAAAATTACCGTTCCACCGGTACGATTTTGGCGGCTGCGAACGGAGTGATTTCGCACAATACCAACCGGAAAGAAAAAGCGTTGTGGTCGGGAAACGGCTCCGGCAAGCCGATTGAAATTTTTATCCCGGAGAATGAGGCTGCAGAGGCGGATTTTATTGCGGACACTATCCTTACGGAGAAGATGCGCGAGAACCGGAGCTATGCGGACTTCGGCGTTTTGATCCGTACCAACGGCTTGGGACGCGCGATTGAAGAAGCTTTTCTCGATGCCAATATTCCGTACCGGATGTCCGGCGGTACGAGCTTTTTTCAGCGCAAAGAAATTAAAGATATTATCAGCTATCTGCGGGTGATTGCGAATCCCGACGACGACATCAATCTCCTGCGTATTATCAACACACCGCGGCGCGGTATCGGAAAAAAAACGCTGGAAGCGCTGTCTGCAATCGCAACGGAAAAGGACTGCTCTATCCGCATGGCGATTCACGCGCTGCTTGAGCGTCCGCCGGACGACTTCCGCGAAAAAAGCCTTGCCGATTTGGAGGAATTTGTCGAGCTGATAAGTTCCGAACGGAAACAGCTGCTTTCGGGAAAGGGCTTGGCAAACAAGGTACGGAAACTCGTAGAGCGCATTCAGTATTTTGACTATCTGACGCAGGAATTTCAGAAAAACGAAAAAGCGGCGCGCTTTAAGTTTTTGAATATCGAAAGCCTTTTGCAGTCTATCGATACGTGGGAGACAAACCCTGACAACTTTGACCCTTCGCTGTATACTTATCTCAACCGCATCACACTGTTGAGCCGCGATGATCAAAATGAGGAAGATACGGGCGAGGTGAATATTATGACCATTCACGCAGCGAAGGGGTTGGAATTCCCGGTGGTGTTTATCGCAGGCGCTGAGGAAGGCATTATCCCCCATGCCCGTAGTATGGAAGAAAACGCGGGGGATGTGGAAGAAGAGCGCCGCCTGTTCTATGTCGCCATAACCCGCGCCCGCGACAAGCTCATTATTACAAGCTGCCGGATTCGGCGTAGACAAGCAGGCTTGCTGGAGTGCAGCCCCTCACCGTTCTTGGAAGAAATTCCTGCGGAGCTGGTGCAGTACCATGAGCCGGAAACGGAACCGGCGGAAGAAGACATCGCCAAGATGTTTGCTCAGATGAAGAAGAAGTTTTCGATGTGATTCGTGCGAAGGAATAATAATAACTCCTGTCGTGATGCTAAAAAATATTTACTTTCATTTTTTTATTTTTTCTTCTTAAGTGTTTTGCGATAACTCCGATATATGTAATAAGCACAGTGAAAAGGTTGTGCACCTTTTATTGTGTTACGTTCTTCTGTGTCGGATAGCAGAGGATCTGAAAATAATTATTGACATATCGGCAGGGATGCCGTGACGGACGCCGCAAGGTAAAAACTCGTCAAAAATCGCCGAAGGAGTAGCAATATGATCATTAATCACAACATGAGCGCTATGTTTGCACAGAGAACTCTTGGCCAGACCAACGTGTATACTCAGAAAAACATAGAAAAACTTTCATCCGGTTTACGCATCAATCGTGCAGGGGATGATGCTTCCGGCTTAGCAGTTTCCGAGAAAATGCGAAGCCAAATCCGCGGCTTAAATAGAGCAAGTGCCAACGCTCAAGACGGCATTTCCTTTATTCAAGTTACAGAAGCGTTCTTGCAGGAAACAACTGATGTTATGCAGCGCATCCGTGAATTAAGTGTGCAGTCTTCGAACGGTATTTACAGCGCCGAAGACCGCGTGTACATCCAGGTTGAAGTATCTCAGCTTGTTGCTGAAGTTGACCGGATCGCAAGTCACGCACAGTTCAACGGTATGAATATGCTTACCGGCCGTTTCGCTCGTGAAACAGGAGAAAACACCGTTACCGCCTCTATGTGGTTCCATATCGGCGCCAACATGGATCAGCGCGTACGTGCCTATGTCGGTACAATGACCGCTAAAGCACTCGGTGTTCGCGACATTGGTGACGAATCGATTCTTACAATCGATACGCCTGAAACAGCAAACCGTGCAATCGGTACCATTGATGAAGCCATCAAGAAGATCAACAAGCAGCGGGCTGATCTCGGTGCATACCAGAACAGACTCGAAATGAGTGTTGTCGGTATCAATGTTGCAGCGGAAAATCTCCAAGCTTCGGAATCACGCATACGTGATGTCGATATGGCTAAGGAGATGGTAGAGTACACCAGAAACCAGATCCTGACGCAGTCCGGTACGGCAATGCTTGCACAAGCTAACCAGCAGACACAAAGCGTGATGTCTCTGTTGCGCTAAGCATTAGAGAGTGACGGAAAAGGTTGCCTCCTACTAGGAAGCAACCTTTTTTTTTGTTATAATCGGTTCAGTAGTTACATTATGCGGCAACTTACCGAACTTGATGTTTATATATTAAAACAAGAGTTTCCTCAGCTCAGTCTTACCGAAGACCCTGACATCGAGCGGTATTTTGAATTCCGTTCTTTGAATAGGCAATCGGAGGCACTACACCTCTATAATACAAAGCTTGTACATCGATATCCCGATAATAAAATGCGAGTACGGTTAATGACCTATTACCGCAAACACGATTATCGTTTTCATATTTTACTTACCGATTCGCTTGTTCAGCTTGCGGATCGAACTGTTATTCAGGTAAAAAGGGTCATTGTTTTCTTTGTCAGTACCATTACCCCGCTTAAACGTGCAGCGGTTTATACAATCATCAAGGTATGCGAAAAAGTTATTAATGCCATTTCACCGGATCGTTTTGCCGCTATCGCTTTTACCGAAAAATATGCGCGATATGCCGAAAGGCTCAACTATCATGCCTCTGACATGCAGCAAGCTGCCGATATCATCCGCATGTATATTACCGATACGATTTCTTCGGTGCGAGAATACCGTGAAGAACGCAGTCGGGAAACCGCTCAAGAAAAAAAACTGCAAGCGATGCAAAAAGGGCAGACTTCCGTTGTCGATTTTTCGAAGATTGTCTTTACAAAAGCACAGGTCGCTGCAATTACCATTCCTGCTTCCATAATCCGTGTGGAAGATAAAGTACTCGCCTATACTATGAAATATTGGGATCGCTATACTGACGGCGCTTTTGAAAATATGTTGCTTTTATACAGTAGAAAGTACGGTACCAATCATTATGCGATTTTCCATGCGGTAAAAGTAGGTAGGCTACGTAATTGGAAGGATGAAGAGCTGCTCCATGCAGTGCTTGCGAATGTGGCTCAAGGGTATTACTACAGCATTTCCGGGGATTTATACTTACAACGTGCGTGGAAGGCGTTAAAGCTTAAAATGGACCCTTCAGCGCCGCAACTAAAAGCACTGCCTGCTCCGGCTGCACAAAAAGCAAAGCATGCAAAGCAGTCAAAACAACAGACTGAAAAAACGACGACTCAGATACCGACTGTAAAAAAAGCATCTCAAACAACTACCGCAGCGGTAACCGCTTCAATACCGGAAGCAGGAACGCCTTCGATAAAACCGATTGCATCAATCAAATCTGAAACAAGTAAACTTGCATTGGCTCAACCGATGTCGGAAAAAGCAGCGCCTTCCGTTCAAATATATCCCATCAATTCTCCTAAAGGGCTTCCGGTATCCATCGCCGAAACGGTGAAGAAAGTAACCGGCAAAAGCTACGGTGTTTACCGCGACCTCTTTTTTAAAGAAGTCCGCTCGGCAATCCGTACAATTCTCCAGCATTCGGCGGTACAAAAATTATCGTTCTTCGGCACCGAGCAAAACGATGCCGAAAATATCATTTATGAATTTTTAGAAACCAATTACGATAATCCCTATCAGCAATGGCAGAGCAGCGCAGAACAAGCTGCGGTATTCGAACAGGGTTTCCGTATCCACAGCCTCGAACCGATCATCCGCCTTTGGGCTAAAGAAAACCTCTGACGCACAGGCCAATCGCATCAGATGCTTTAGCAATATCCCCGCAAAATCAGGAG
>CAJPTT010000232.1 GCA_905373565.1 uncultured Treponema sp.
GTATAATCCGGCATAAAGCTGTTAAAGTCATCGCGGGAAAGACCGAGCGTGGTCTGCGTAAGGTCGTTTGTACCGAACGAGAAGAATTCCGCATAACGGGCAATTTCTCCCGCCGATAACGCCGCGACCGGTAATTCAATCATCGTGCCGATTTTAAAGTCTATCGGTTGTGCTTTAAACTGCGCACGTATTTCCTGTTCGATTGTACGGATGCCGAGGTAGGTATGGCCTTCGATCTTCTTTCCATAAGCAATCTGTTTGAGTTCGCGGAAATTCATCACAATCGGAACCATAATTTCGACATGTGTTTCGACGCCTTCTTTTTGCAGCTTATAGGCTGCTTCAAAGATAGCGCGCACCTGCATTGCATAAATTTCAGGATACGAAATTGCAATACGGCAGCCTCGATGTCCTAACATAGGGTTCACTTCCGCACGAAGTTCGATTTCTTCCGACAACGCTTTTTTAGTAACGGTTTTTTTAGTCTCTTTTTTGAGGTACTCGATAAATTCGTTCAGCTCCGCGTCATTGTGCGGTAAAAATTCGTGTAACGGAGCATCTAAAAGGCGGATGGTAACTTCACGTCCTGCCATAGTCTTAAAGATACCGTAAAAATCTTCCATTTGAACCTTTTGGAGCTTGTTTAAAACTTTAATGCGTTCCTCTGTCGTTTCAGCGAGGATCATCTCTCTAAAGGTATTGATACGTTTTGCATCAAAGAACATGTGTTCGGTGCGGCACAATCCGATACCTGCAGCACCGAAGCTGACCGCCAATGCAGCATCGCGGGGACTGTCGGCATTGGCACGGACATGGAAGTCTTGGATAAACGAACGGGTAAGATCGATAAAGTCAAGCAATCCGGATGTTTTCGGATCCGGCTCGATCAATTCCGCTGCACCGAAATAGACCGTCGATTCGCCGTAATAGGGGACTTGTAAGGTGATATAATCACCCTCTTTAATGGTTACTCCATCAATAACGGCTTTGTTCGCCATAATTTTCATATCGGGGCGTACCAATGAAATTTTTCCGTATTGGCGTGAAACAACGGAAGCATGCGCCGAATAGCCGCCTTCATTCGATAAAACGCCGGTGGAAACCTCAATGGCCTTAACATCTCCGGCATAACTTGCCGGTACGCAGAGAATACAGCGGGTGTCAGCGCTTTGCAAACGCGCAATATGCTGCGCTTCGATCAGAGAATCGGCGCTAAAGTACACGCGTCCGACTGCAGCCCCCGGAGCGCCTGCAATACCGCCCTTTGAAGATTGGAGATTTTTAACGCTCGCCATATTGATAACCGGATGCAATATTTCGTTTAATTGGCCGGGTTTGACATTCTTTACGACATATTCCGCGTCAATGATTTTGCGGTTGTATAAATCGAGCAGGAAGTGAACCAATGCAATCGTACTTTTTGCCTCAACGGATTTTTGTTCGATAAGCCACAGTTTTCCCGCTTCGATCGTAAAACGGATTTCGCGGACGTCTTTGCTATGATCTTCAAGCCGCCATGCGATCGTTTCCAGTTGCTCAAGATATATCGGCTTTATATTGTTAATATCCTTTCCGACGGCATCGACTTCATCGAATTTTTCCTGAAAGAACATACCCTGCAACTTCTTTTCGCCGGTAACGATATTGCGGCTAAAGAATCTGCCGGAAAAAGATTCCTTGTCATAGTTTCCATATACCAACGGTTGAATCAATAAGGCGACATCATTCTCATTGTCGGGTTCAAGACTGAGCAGTGTACTGATGAGCTGAATGGTTTTGTTAAGCTGCACCTCTGCCGTGCTGAAAAACTCCTGCGGCAAATAGGGCTGATATATATCCATGACAGCAGCACCGGATTCCGTACGTTTTTCTTTCTTTAGATCGTTTCCGATTTTTTCCAGTTGCTCTTTATAGAGCTGTTGTTTTGCGCCGTCTTCCTGTAATTCGGCAATCTTATATAAAATTGAAAAGATACCGCGCAGCAAAAACAGTACTTCGTGGCTTGCAAAATCTTTTCCCACCTTTTCTTCAAAACCGCCAATCGTTGTCTTTGCCAATCCGAAGTTATGAAGCGTCGGATAATTGGCAATCACAAGGTTGGGCGAAATAACCAGCTTTAATAAAAGAGGATTTTCCGGATCGCCGAATTCTTTTTTTACGGCTTCGCCCATCTTTTTTAAGAACGGCCGTAGCGTCGATAACACATTTGCCTGTTGTAAATCTTGCGTAATAGTTGCATCCATAACAAGTCCCGGTACGATCGGCAGTCCGAGTTCCGAAAACTCATTCAGCTGACGTCCGCGGATACCGAGAAGCGTTTTATCGACATTACTTTTAAGTGATTCTTTATTACTGAAAAAATGGATTGATTTAGACATATTCATAATAAACTCCTAGAAAAGATTAAGGACGGTACTGGGTGAACCGCGTAAAAAGGCTTCGAAACGCGGGCTTGCGCCTTCGGCAAAGTATTTCGAAAGCTTTGATAAGTCTTTAATTTCTTCTCCTGCAACGGCGAATTGAATACTGCTGCCGTGTTTTACCTTTCCCCATTTAAATAACGTGTTGATGTCGACAATCTGTTCGCCGTCATAAAATACAATAACCTTGTTATGCGGGTAGCGCGCATTGTAGCTGCGGATAATCCGTTTCCATGCTTCAACGTTGCCGTTATGAAACAGTTCATTGGTAACGACAACCGAAATTTGTTGCGAGATACGGTTCTTTCCTGACGGCACCTGCATTTGAGCGGGAGCTGCCGGTTGCTTTGCCTGCACTGTGCTAGCAGCCGATTTGGTTTTTGCAGCAGCAGCTTTTACTGTTTTTCGTTTTCGTCCTCCCGCCGCCTGTTTTTTCACCTTAGGTGCGGTAAATACGAAAGGACCATTCAAAAGCTTGGCGGGAAAAATCGGCTTTGTTCCCTCCAAAAGATTAAAAAATGCTTTGAACACTGCTTCTGCAACAGGAGCTTCCAGTGTACCCTTATCTTGTTTTCCGACATACATATTCAAGAGTTCATTTTTTTTCAGTGTTTCAAAAAGGGAAGCGCTCGCAGGATTCTTAGGATTGATTACCAAGAATCCCAAATCAGGGTGATGATAGCCGATTATAATATCGACGCCTTTCCATTTTGACGTTTCCGCGATGATATCCGTAGCTGCTGCATTGATTTCGCGGATATTCTTAGACATCGCTTTGTATCCCCACATATCAAGCAGGATTACCGATAAAAACGCCGGGATTTCTTCATTTGTCAGTTCTTTATTTTCAAGCAATATACCGATCTCATCGGCAATATTTTTTTTTACATTGCAAGCATCCAGAAGCGATAAAGCATTCTGAATATGCGTTACGGAGGCATTAAACCCTTGCTTTGTAGCAAGCGGTACATAAAATCCTAATGAATCAAGCATTCACTTCTCCTTTAAATGTAATATAGGTTCTCAATAGATAAAAGCCCTCCGAAACGAGTGTTTCAGGGGGCCTTTATACGTAATTTTAGCTTATTGCCATACTGTAAACTTTACAGAGTTCTCATACCGGATTTGCGTCCACGGCGTCCTCTGCTTGCCGTATTGTCAACAGCTCCCGCCTTTTTTGTTCTGGAAGCAGTTCTGCGGCCACGAGTGGCGGCAGGCTTTGCATTAACGGTTTCGGCGGCGGCAGGCGATTCCAAACTCGGAGTTTCGTTCAACATATCAATGAACTGTGCACGCCCGCTCGGTGTTCCCGCAGCAGGTTCGTCTTCTTCACCTGAACCGAAAGTCTGTGCAATATCGGCACGAACCGTTGAACGGCGGCGGCTGAACGATGCAAATGCCTGATCCATAAAGCCTTTGGAAACTCCATGGAGGAATTCGTTCAATACGTTTGCCATACCGTCGAGGGTTGCCTTCTTGCGTTTGATGGAAGTAATATCCACATCAAGCAAGAGCCCCGGCTGCATATGGAAGGGGTTGATGAGGTAGTCGAACTTGTTGAATTCCGCCTCAAGGAAAGCAAGCCGTTCTTCCATAACACGTCGTTCAACCGGGTACTGATAATCGTACATTTTCTTGAGCCGTTCGCGCATGATAATGAGCTTTTTGCGCATCTTGTCCTTTTCGTAAACAAAAGTACGGTTCATTTTTTCAACTTCGGTTTCAGCTGCATTGACAAACGAAATTTCGTCCCAGACCTTTGCGATGTCTTTGTAGGCAGGTTCACCCTTCGGCATCTTGTATTTTCTCTGGATGTGTTTTTCGTAGAGTTTTGCCAAATCTCCGAAATCGGTAATGCGTACCATAAACTTCGACTTGTCATATTGAGTCTGCAATACGTCCCACAGGTGTTCAACTTCGGTTTCAAACGAGCGAATCATCACCTCATACGCTTTGCGTTCTTCAATCAACTGAGCGTTGTCGTAGTAGCGCAAACGAATCTGATAGCGTTCGTCGGGGAGATTTGCAACATTCGTGTCGTCATATTCGCGCAGCAGCAATTCACGGGCGTTCTTCAAGTTTTCAATGTACTGATATCCCATCTTAGAGGTGTCAAGAATTGAAGTTAACGAGTTAATCGCCGTGTTGAAGCCGCGGTTACGGATGTTTTCAATGTCGATGATGCGCTTGATATTTTCGCGGACATTGAGTTGTTCGAAGGTTTCAGGG
>CAJPTT010000233.1 GCA_905373565.1 uncultured Treponema sp.
AAATTTTACAAAAAAATTCTACATTCATCTTATCGCTGTCGCACAGTAAAATACGCTGCCGAGCGTTTTTAATCATTGTTTTTTTGACTGAGGCTTGTGCAAGAGTTGCTTCTGTTATGCCTGCTGCCCGGGATAGCCCGCCGCAGGACATAAAAAGGATATCCGCTCTAAACTGATTAAAAAATAGAATTCCTAAGAATTTTTGTCAATCTTGTGATTGAAATTGACAGGAGAAATGGCTGTGTTATACTTAAAACATAAGAGGCTATAAATGAACATAAGTGAATTGAAAGACCAAGTGTGCGATATTTGCCATAAAATGTGGCAGTTAGGCTGGGTTGCAGCCAATGACGGTAATGTATCCGTTAAACTTGACGACGGTACCTTTTTGGTAACCCCGACAGGGATTAGTAAGAGTTTTATTACACCCGAAAAGCTGCTTATTGTCGCAAAAGACGGCGCTATTATTGAAGGAGCAGAAGGGTATAAGCCTTCTTCCGAAATTAAAATGCACTTTCGCTGTTACGAAGAACGTGATGACGTCGGGGCTGTCGTACACGCCCATCCGCCTGCCGCAACAGGCTTCGCCGTGGCTCATGTACCCTTGGATCGCTATACGATGATCGAATCCGTTATTACGATCGGTTCCGTACCGGTAACTCCATACGGAACGCCTTCCACGCATGAAGTTCCGGATGCGATTACCCCCTATCTGCAAGAACACGATGTAATGCTGCTGGAAAACCATGGAGCATTAGCGGTCGGTTGTGATCTCATCACTGCATACTACCGTATGGAGACGCTGGAACTCTGGGCAAAGATCAGTATAAATGCAACCATTCTCGGCGGTGAAAAGGAAATTTCCCCTGAAAACATTGAACGTTTGTGCAGAATGCGTGCCGACTATAAGGTAACCGGCCGGCATCCGGGGTATAAACATTATCGAAAAGAATGAGAGAACGTATGATATCCGGTAATAAAGTTGTATTAGCACTTGATTTCGGCGCTTCAAGCGGGCGCGCTTTCTTAGGCTGCTTTGACGGCAGCCGTATTACGATGCAGGAAAGTCATCGTTTTTCAAATGATCCCGTTATGCTGAACGGGATACTGTATTGGGATTTTTACCGTTTATTTTTCGAAATTACACAGGGTATTCTGAAAGCGCAGCAGGACGCGCCTTTTTCAAGTATCGGGATTGATACATGGGGGGTAGACTTCGGCTTGCTGCGGAAAGACGGTTCGCTTATTGAAACGCCCGTTCATTATCGTGACGGACGAACCGAAACAAGTTTTCCTCATGCTTTACAAAAAATCAACGCCGAACGGTTTTACCGTATTACCGGCGTACAGCTAATGCCGCTTAATACGGTGTTCCAGCTCTATGCACTAAAGGAACAGCGTCCCTACCTGCTTGACGGCGCCGAAACGATGCTGTGTATGCCGGATCTTTTCAATTATTTTTTAACCGGTGAAAAGCGGACGGAGTGTTCCATCGCTTCTACTACACAGATGCTTGATGCCGACTCTCAAACATGGTCGGAGGAGATTATCGGTGCACTGGGGCTGCCTGCTCATATTCTTCCCCCTATTATCCCCTCCGGTACCGAAATCGGCTTACTGAAACCGTCGGTATGCGAAGGTTTCGGAAAGACTGCCGTCAAGGTTACGGCCGTTTGCGGGCATGATACGCAGAGCGCCGTTGCCGCTGTTCCTGCCGACTGTGACGATTTTATCTTTGTCAGCTGCGGAACATGGTCTTTATTCGGAACTGAGCTGGATGTTCCGCTTATTTCGGATGATTCCGCACGGTTTAATATTACCAATGAAATAGGTTTCGGCGGTAAAACAAATTTTCTAAAAAACTGTACCGGCCTTTGGCTGATACAAGAGAGCAAAAGGCAGTGGCAGCGGGAAGGTAAAAACTACTCGTTTGCAGAGCTTGAGACAGAGGCGCGTAAAGCCAAGCCGTTCGTATCATTTATCGATCCGGATGCTCCCGAATTAGGTGTTCCCGGCGATATCCCCGGGCGGATACGGGCATACTGCAAGAACACCGGTCAGCCCGTGCCGGAAACGGTCGGAAGCATTATGCAGTGCATTTATCAGAGTCTCGCTTTCCTGTATCGAAAAACCCTTGAAGAAATAGAGCTGTGTACCGGTAAACGATATCCGGTTATTCATATAGTCGGCGGCGGCATTAAGGATACGCATCTCTGCCGTCTTGCGGCAAATGCTTGCGGACGACCGGTAAAAGCAGGCCCTACGGAAGCCTCGGCATTGGGTAATATTGTAGTGCAATTAATCGCTTCCGGCGATGTACGGAATATCAAGGAAGCACGGAAAGTTATTGCCGCTTCATATCCGGTTGCGGAATATGAGCCGGAAGATATAGGCCTTTGGGATGAACATTACAGTGCATTTCGGGCGTTTTGTCGTTAACAGAAAACAGTAAGGAGTGTAGGATAAAAGCCGTACAAATGGCACGGCTTTTATCTACCCAAGTTTGCATTTTGCAAACTTGTAGATTGTATGCACGTTCTCACTTTGTTGCGAACGTGCGTAAAAAGTCAATCGAAAGTTGATACTTTCTTCTTGACTTTTTATGGGAGGACGTATGTCAACACAGTTTAAGCAAACGGAACCGGTAAACCGGTATAAAGGACACTTACCGAAAATCGGTATCAGACCGGCTATTGACGGCCGGCAGCAAGGAGTGCGGGAGAGTCTTGAAGACCAAACCATGAATATGGCAAAGAGCGCTGCGGCGCTGATTAGCGGAAATCTCCGCCATCCGAACGGTATGCCGGTTGAGTGCGTTATCGCAGATTCTACTATCGGCGGTGTCGGCGAGGCGGCTGCCTGTGAGGAAAAATTTCAGCGGGAAGGTGTGGATATCACGCTGACCGTAACCCCCTGCTGGTGCTACGGTTCCGAAACCATGGATATGAATCCCATGACCATCAAAGCAGTGTGGGGTTTTAACGGCACGGAACGGCCCGGCGCGGTATATCTTGCGGCCGTACTTGCAGGACACACTCAGAAGGGGCTGCCCGCATTCGGCATTTACGGACGGGATGTTCAAGATGCCGATGACACTGCTATTCCCTGCGATGTAAAAGAAAAAATCCTGCTTTTTGCCCGTGCAGCCCTTGCCGCTGCATGGATGCGGGGAAAATCGTATCTGTCTATCGGAAGCGTCTCGATGGGGATTGCAGGTTCGATCGTTTCTCAGGACTTTTTTCAGCGGTATCTCGGTATGAGAAATGAAACCGTCGATATGTCCGAACTTATTCGGCGCATCAACGAGAATATCTACGATGAAGAAGAATTCAAAAAAGCGCTTGCATGGACAAAAGAACACTGCAAAGAGGGCAAGGACGACAACCCCGAAAAGATGCAGCATTCACGGGAACGAAAAGATAAAACATGGGAAACCTGTGTTAAGTGTATGATCATCGTCCGCGATTTAATGATCGGAAATAAGAAACTTGAAGCAAAATTCCCCGAGGAAGCAAAGGGGCGCAACGCCTTGTTGGCAGGCTTCCAAGGACAGCGGCACTGGACGGACTTTATGCCGAACGGCGACTTCTTTGAAGCCATGCTGAACTCCAGTTTTGACTGGAACGGTATCCGCGAACCCTTCTTAGTCGCTACCGAAAACGATTCGCTGAACGGCGTTTGTATGATGTTTGAACATCTGCTCGGCTATAGTGCGGCGATTTTCTCCGACGTCAGAACCTATTGGAGTCCCGAAGCGGTTGAACGGATTACCGGATGGAAGCCTCAAGGCGATGCGGCAAACGGCTTTATCCATTTGATTAATTCCGGAGCAACCTGTCTTGACGGTACGGGGAAACAGAAAAAAGACGGTAAGTCCGTTATGAAGCCGTTCTGGGAAATTACCTCAGAAGAAGCAAATGCCTGTCTTGATGCCACGCAGTGGCGATATGCGAGCTTGGAATACTTTAGAGGCGGCGGTTATTCTTCCAACTTCTTAACGGAAGGCGGAATGCCGGTTACTATGGCGCGTCTTAATCTCGTACACGGATTGGGGCCGGTACTGCAAATTGCCGAAGGCACGACCGTATCGCTTCCCGAAGCTGTAAACGAAAAGCTTGATTTGCGCACCAATCCGACGTGGCCGACCACTTGGTTTGTTCCGCGTTTAACCGGTAAGGGAGCGTTCACGGATGTTTATTCCGTTATGGCAAAGTGGGGTGCAAACCACGGAGCAATCACATACGGGCATATCGGTGCGGAGCTTATCGCACTGGCATCCATTTTGCGTATACCGGTGTGCATGCACAACGTTGACGATGCAAAGATTTACCGCCCGCAGTATTGGAATGCATTCGGCGATGAGCCGGAGGGGGCGGATTACCGTGCATGCGCAACGCTTGGGCCGCTGTATAAATAATCCCGAGGAACGGCAGGTATTAAACTCTTCGCACGAATAGAGATGAAGGATGCCCCGAAAGTAGACAACTTTCGGGACACCCTGCGACAAACCGCTTGACATTCGCCGTTATTCTAGGCTAATATACAAGCCGCTTATGGAGCGGTGGCCGAGTGGTTTAAGGCGGCGGTCTTGAAAACCGTTGTGCTGCGAGGTACCGGGGGTTCGAATCCCCCCTGCTCCGTAAA
>CAJPTT010000234.1 GCA_905373565.1 uncultured Treponema sp.
TTTTGGAGCGGGAGCGGAAAACCCTGCCTCCGATGATGCAGGAACGGGAAAAAGATTGGAGCCGGAGACCGGTTTTTGCGCTGTTTTAACATCGACTGCGCTATTTCAGCAGTCGATGTTAAAGCGAGTTTGCGCAAGCGCAAACATCGCATATTAACAGGTGCGCGAAAAGCGCACCAATGCAACAGGTTTCAGAAACTAATATTTCTGAAACCTGTTGCATTTTAAAGAAGCAAAAAGCCGCCCACTTATAAAAGAGAGAAAGACAACACTCAATTTGTTTTCCGGCAAAAAACACCCCGTATCTCTTCAAGCTCTGACATAAATAGTGAGAAAACGGTATACTACTCATATAGGTAATTATATTGGAATAGATGAGCTATGAGCGGTTTCTTGATATTGGAGTGAGAGGTTTATCTGATGAATGTAATAGAAATAAGCGATGTAACAAAAAAGTATAGCGAAACAACCGTTGTGCATTCGGTTTCTTTTTCCGTCAAAAAGGGCGAGATATACGGACTGTTGGGAAGAAACGGCGCCGGTAAAACGACGATAATGAAGATGCTGTTAGGGCTTGCAAAACCGACGGAGGGGCAAGTCCATATCTTAGGCAATGATACCAATACCGGCGAGGGAAAAGCCGTATTACGGAAAGTCGGCTGCATCATAGAAAATCCGGGGTTTTACGCCAATTTAACGGGAACTGAAAATTTGCACATTTTTGCACGGTTAAAAGCGCTTGACGATGAGGCCGTACAAAAAGCTCTGGCGTTGGTCAATTTACCGTATAACGACAAAAAACTCTTTTCAAAATATTCACTGGGAATGAAGCAACGATTGGCGATTGCCAATGCCGTTATGCATGATCCTGAAGTATTGATACTGGATGAGCCTATTAACGGACTTGATCCTATCGGCATTGCAGAGGTAAGAAAACTGCTTATCGATTTAAAACAATCCGGGGTGAGCATTTTAATATCCAGTCATATATTATCTGAAATTGAAAGTTTGGCAGACCGCATTGGAATTATCAATGACGGAAAATTGATCGACGAGATAAATATCGCTGAATGGCAAAATAAAACCGAGGGCATAAAAATTTTTATACAGGATACGGAGCAGGTAAAAAAAGTTCTTCTTAAAGAAGGTGTAAAGGAATCGGATATCGTCTGTTTAGCGGACGGTATTACGGTAAAAAGCGATGATATCAGTGTTGCACAGCTTAATACAATTTTTGTCGGTAATGGCATAGAGGTGTCCGGTATTATGAAAGAACGGATGACGCTTGAAGACTATTTTAAAAAGGTTACGGGAGGTCAAGGAATTGGTTAATGTGCTGGTATCCGAAATACGGAAAAATAAAAGATCAAAAGCGCTCGCTATTTCCGCACTATTAATTGTCGTCTATGAAGCGATTACCGTTTTTTATACGGTACGTGCAGTAGGCTTATTTGACAATTTTATGTACTTGTATAAATTTGCGTTGAGCTATATGGACTTTCTCATTCTACCGATGATATTGCTGTCGTTTATAACGGCAATTTTTTCTACTGACTATAAAAGCGATACGATAAAATACTTATGGACAATTCCGGTATCAAAAAAACGGTTTTTCTTTGCGAAAGCCGTATATGTGTTATTGCTGGCATGTATGTTTATGATAGCGGTGTTTGTCATCACCTGTGTTGCGGGATACTGCAGCCGGTTTCGATCCGGTATGACGGCGGCACTCGTTTTACGGTTCTTTTTGCTGTGCGTTTTAAGTTCAGTCTTTGTAACGCTGGCTATGCTGCCTGTTTCGCTTATCACCGTTTTTACAAAGGGGAATACCGTTATCACGAATTTAGCGGGAAGTATATATGTAATCGCTTCTTTCTTATCGATGAGATATTTACAAGGGATCAGTCCATTGGCAAGTGTGCCGCATATTATCTGGTATAAGAATTTTGAAGGTGTACAAAATAATCCCCATATCGGTTTATTGCTGATCAATGTGATTGCCGTATTTATACTCTACCTGATTGCATCGCTGATCATTCTTGAAAAACAGGAAGTATAGACTTATGAGAATGATAGGAATGCTGTGCTTTGAATTTAAAAAGCTGAAACGGAAAAAGTTTTTTTGGATACTACTGCTTGTCATTATTATTTCTGCCGTTATACAGGAGCTTATGGGTAAGAGAGTATATAATAATGTTGCGTATGGCGAAACGTTAGGATTTTTCTTGCATAATGGTCTTATCGTAAACAGCTATTATTTATTCATACCGATTTTTTCGTTGATAGGGATGGAATTATTTTTATTGGAAAGACAAAATAATACGCTTATCAATATATTAACGGTACCGATAACGAAAAACGTTCTTATTACGATCAAAACCATTGCGCTCTATATCATTGCTCTGTTATATACCGTGCTGACGTTTCTTTCGATATGTCTGCTGGAAACAGAATTTAACCTGCATACTATACGAACCGATTTTGTATTGACTCATTTGGCTGTTTATATCATTCACGGCATCGTGTGTACTGTCATAGCAATGATGATAATCGGCATTATGCTGCATTTTAAGCAGAGTGCACAGGCAGCTGTAGCGGTAAGTTTTATTGCCTCTTTTGTCGGAGTTTTTATATCTCAAACACCGCTTCCATATCTTTATTGTGTTAATGCAATGTTTTATCTATCCGGTGCCGCTCAATCAACAGGTTTTGAAAAAATGATTGCCGCTATTGTTGTATTGATTGTGTGCGGAGTGACAGGGCTGTTATTTAATACGCTATCGAAAGAAGAATGCTGAGATAAGCGGTATGGGTAAATCTTTTATATCCCGAATTTTCGGATAGGTTTTTTATCAATTTTTTGGGAGTCTTAAATTCTCAAAAACTAATTCCGTCAAAAAATGACCAATTGCTTTTTAAAGAAAATTTCTTTTCAAAAACTTCTTTGCAGTCTTCCTTTATGTATGAAGAAATTATTCGTACGAGGGGTTAGTACCCCGACGCTTGCGTCGAGGTGTTGCTTCACTACAATTTTGCTCGGTGTTCATCAAGTTTCTTCTTGCAGGCAACCATGTCTTCAACCTGATGTGCTTTTAATTCGGCAAAGAATGATGCCAATAGCTGGTAATCGGTGCTGTTGAGTACAAAAAGCGGTTTCTCGTCGGGGTCGGTCTTTTTATCAAGGTAGACTTCCAACTCAGTTAGTGAATCATTGAGCGTAATAGCGAGCTGAATATGTACGGCATCTATACCCGTAGATAGTATCAACTGCTGAATACCGTTTGCTTCGATTATTTCGCTATAGCTTGATCCAAATCGCTGCTTAGGATATTCAAGCGCTTCCATTCGCTCTTTAAATGCTTCGGGACTCAACGTGAGCGTCTCGGCTTTTGTATCTGTACCAAAAATATTCCGTGCTGTTTCGGTAAAAATTTTCCAAATTTCTTTTTTGCGCGGTTTTTCCTCTTTCCGTGTATGCATCCAGCCGTTTACTTCACTCTTCTTTTCTATAATCTCGTAATAGGTATTGCTATTAAAAGTCCAGTATTCATAAAGCGCATACAAAAATTTCGGCAATAGGGGATACTGAGCAAGCGGTATGGTAAAAAATGTGTGATATATTGGATTTTTTTGGTCATCCCATTTATTAAAAAACACACAGAGTTCCAATTCCGTATTGTTTTCTTTAAGCAATACATCAAAGCTGATATCAAAGACCCGCCAATCATTTATGGTTTCCTCATCTTTATTTTCAATTCTAAAGGAATACGAAATACGCCCAGTATCTTCCGTTTCGCCTGTTGTTGAAATACCTGTGAAAATCATTTCGTCATTTAAGTCAAAAGAATAGAACCTATCTTCCGGCGCATTCGGATCTAATACATTCTTTAGTTCATTAAGTGGTGTATTATTCTCCGGTTTCTTATCGGTGCTTGCAGCTGAATTATGATAAACACTCATACTATTAGACATTCTTGTAAAATCTTCTTTTTTTTGCTCGGTAACTTTTTCTATACAATACCGAAAGATTTCCATATGAAAGGCCTTTATCTCTGCTACCTCTTGTTCCGGCGACTGATAGGTAAGCGTTCTCTCCTTGATGTAATTATGTGCTGCATAAGCGAAGTCGCAGAACCGTTGATATTCACTCACCGGTAGCGTAAAGAGAACCTCCTCTCTCGCACGATAAAGATCGAAATACACTTCCATCTGCGTGCCATCATCCGAAAGTACGATGCCGAATTGCATCGCAGGGTAATCCGTAGTTGAACCGGACGAAACAAATATCTGATCTTTGGGATTGTTTTCAAGATCATACTGTTTTTTTGGAACTTCCATACAATACCAATTTGGTTTGCCCCAATCCTCCTCTTTTTTACGTAATAGAGAAAAACAGTCATTTAACGCTTTGCAGAGCTCTTCTATTGTTTTACTTTTAGCCGCTGTGCTACAGGATTCATCATTTTTTAAAAAATCCGTGCTGCATTCTTGTACGATATTCCTGCATAAGATTCTCAGCATATCATCTGTCTTTTTTTTCCGTTCAAGTAATTTTTCAATGCACTCGTATTCTTCACTACCCCTATAACTATAAGAATTCCTTCTAAAGGGAGAT
>CAJPTT010000235.1 GCA_905373565.1 uncultured Treponema sp.
GATTTAATAACCGTTTTTTTTCTGCTGATGCCATAATCGTCATCCTTGTCTTAAAGATGTTAGGGCACCTCTAAAAACTCGGTTAGATTTTTAGAGGTGCCCATCGAGTTTTTAATAAGTCCATAAATATAAATAACTTATTAAAAACATCGCAAATTAAAATCAAGGAAAACCTCTAAAAACTGAAGTTTTTAGAGGTTCCCGTTACTAAAATTATCGGTAGCCTCACAGGAATCGTTATAAAAACCCTTTTATTTTTAGCGGTTTTCATTAGAGATTAACCAATAGCTTTCTGACTTCTGTCGCGTGGCGGTAATTCGGTTTTTGTTTAAGTAACTGTTCAAAAACCGCCTTTGCCTCTGTTTTGTTATCCAAACTAATATACACTTTTCCGAGCTCATAGTAACTATCCCATGCTTGCGGATTTATTTTAATGATAGCCTGATAGGTGTCGCGTGCATTTTCTTTTAGTCCGGCCGACAGATACACCGCTGCGAGATTTTGGCGGGCATCGATATCTTTCGGCATAATTTTTATCGCACTGGCATAATAATCGATGGCTTTTCCATACTGATTTTTGAGCCCGTAGAGTTTTCCTAAATTCATATTGACTTCAAAATTGGAAGTTTCCGCCCGGTATGCGGCCAGTAGATGCTGTTCCGCGCTGTCGAGGCGCCCTGCTTCAAGCTGAATCCGCCCAAGGTTGATACGGGGTTTTCCATAGTTCCCGTCAGCGGTAACGGCACGGGTATAATAGTCTTCCGCTTCATGCAACCGGTTGTTTTTCTCAAGCGCTAAACCGTAGGTATATAAGAAGCGTGCGTCTTTATCGTTGGCAGCTAACGCTTTTTGTGCATTTTGCAACGCGTCTGCAGTCTTACCGAGTTCCAGCTGTACCGATGCAAGGTTGTAATAGGTTACCGAATCGGTATCGCCAAGCGCCAGCGCTTCTTTAAAATAACGTTCCGCTTGTTTGGAATCCTTTTGTTTTGAATACGTTTGCGCCATCTCTTTTAATGCCGAAGTGTTTGAGGGTTCCAACGACAATGCTCTTCGATAGTTGGTAATCGCCTCGCCGTAGTTGCGCTTTTTATCCTGTATACGAGCTATTTCGATCCATGCACGGACATAATCGGGTTTCAACGCCGCGGCTTTCGAAAAAGACGTCAGTGCGGCGTCATTTGCGTTCATAATCTTATGCGTCATGCCGAGGTTAAAAAAAGCCGCTTCAAATTGCGGACTGGATTTTACTGCTTGTTCAAAACAGGCGCGCGCTTGCGGATATTTTTTCTGCGCGAAATACTTTCTACCCAACTCATAATTATACTGAGCATTTTGAGGATCGAACCGACGGGCGGCCTCCAATTCCTGTACTGCAAGCGCCGCATTGTTTTGGGCGTCCGCTATTTGAGCATATACATAATGAGCTTTTGCGTCATCGTTTTTAGCCGCTATCGATTTTTTAATATAACCGGACGCTTCGTTCAACGCTTGAGCCTTATTGGCCGATGAGTTTTTTGAAAGCGACTGCATGGTATCCGCCATTTCGCGGTATTGTTCGGCTGCAAAGGCGGCATCACCCGACGGCATCTGCGCCGCGGCCTTGTTAAAAGCTCTTTGAGCTTCTGCAAAATTACCGCCTGCAGCGGCTTTTTTCCCCTGCTGTACCAGTGCATCTACTTCACGTTTCTTTGCCAGCAATTCCGCTTGTGCTTTTTTTGCAGCTTCCGCTTCGGTTGCGGCGCGGGCTTGAGCAGCAGCTTGTGTATTCGCTGTATTTGCCTTATTTGCAGCGGTGTTTTTTTGCGGTGCGGTAGATTGCGTTTGCCGTGAAGCCGCTGCGGCGGTTTGCGGTTTTGCAGAGGGGCTTGCTTGAGCTTGAAGCGCCGATTGCGCATTGGCAATTTTTGCAGCTAAGGCTTGCGATTCAGAGGTGTTCTTTGCTGCAAGTCCCTTTTTGATATACTCATCGGCTTTTTTTAATGCACTTGCTTTCGTCTGCTTGTCCGTTGAATTTTCCGCCAAGCCGAACATCGCATCAGCCATCTTGCGATAGGACTCTTCCGCAAAATCATTATCTTTGGGCATAAGGCGGCTTGCCCTGTCTAAAGAGAGCGTTGCGTTATTCAGCTGTTTCCGTTGAGCTGCGGCTGTTCCCTGCGCTATAAGGGTTTCCACCTGTTTATGCGCAGCTGTTTTCGGTTTTTCCTGCTGTTTGCGCTGTTCCTCGGCTTTTTTCTGAGCCGCGGCCTGCTCCTGCTGTTTGCGCTGCGCTTCGGCTCTTGCCTGCGCAAGCCGCTCCTGCTCTTTCTGCGCATCGAGTATTTTAGCATAAAGATTACGAGCGCCGGAACTATTCTGTGCGGCAAGTGCTTCTTTAATGTAACTTTCCGCCTTATTCAGCGATGTTCGCACATCGTTCGGATTGGATAGACGCTGTGCAAGATTGAGCATTGCATCTGCCATTTCCGTATATGAATCACTTGCGAACTGTTTATTGTCCGGCATCAAGGCGGACGCCTTATCAAAAGATGATACGGCATTATTCAGCTGCCGTTTGTTTACAGCGTTCTTCCCTTGGCCGATCAACTCGACTACCTGTTTCAGCTGCTGTTCCTTCCGCTGTTCTTCGGCCTTTTTCTGAGCCGCGGCTTTGGCGGCCTGCTCCTGCTGTTTGCGCTGCGCTTCGGCTTTTTTCTGCGCAAGCCGTTCCTGTTCTTTCCGCTGTTCTTCGGCTTTTTTCTGCGCTGCGGCTTTGCTTGCCTGCTCCTGCTGTTTGCGCTGAGCCTCTGCCTTTGCCTGCGCAAGCCGCTCCTGCTCTTTGCGCTGTTCCTCGACCTTTTTCTGTGCCGCAGCCTGAGCCGCCTGTTCCTGCTGTTTACGCTGTGCGTCCGCTTGTACTTGCGCAAGCCGCTCCTGTTCTTTCCGCGCATCGAGTATTTTAGCGTAAAGATTGCGGGCGCCGGAGCTATTCTGTGCGGCAAGCGCTTCTTTAATGTAGTTTTCAGCCTTATTCAGCGATGTCCGAACATCGTTCGGATTTGATAGGCGCTGTGCAAGATTGAGCATTGCATCTGCCATTTCTATATACGAATCGCTTGCGAACTGTTTATTGTCCGGCATCAAGGCGGACGCCTTATCAAAAGATGATACGGCATTATTCAGCTGCTGTTTGTTTACCGCATTTTTTCCTTGGCCGATCAGCTCAACTACCTGTCTCCGTTGCTGTTCCGCCCGCTCCTCGCTACGTGCGCGTTCATCCGCCTGCTGTTGAGCTAGCAGTGACTGTTGACGCTTTACTTCGGCAGCTTTTTGGTGTTCCGCTATAATATTACTGTAAAGCTCGCGGGCGTCCGTATTGTTGCGGGCGGCAAGAGACTTTTTTATATACCGTTCCGCTTCATCCCGTGCCGTTTGTGCCGTTTGCGCATCGGGAGCCGTTTTTGACAGCAAAAAGAGCGAGGATGCCATATCGTGATACGATGCGGCTTCAAAATCCTTATCATCAGGCATAGCCTCATCCGCATGTTCAAACGCGGTGAGTGCATTGGTTAATTGATTTTTTTGTGCGGCGCTTTTCCCCTGTACAATATAATCGCGTACCCGATTGCGCTCTTCCTCAAGCTTTTGATTTCCGGCTGCTCGCGTCGTCTCTCGCTCCTGTGTTCCGCGATTAAGCGCAAGGGCATCATCACCGAATACTCCCGGGTAAGCAGTTTCACCCTCTCTATTTGACTCGGTCGACAAACTTTGTCGATTTTGCTCATCATTCCCGTCTTGAACGCCGTATCTCTTTGTAAGGCTTTCATTTGCAGCTTGCGCGGCTAAAAGGCGTTCCTGTTGTTCCTGTGTGAGTTCATCGCTGTCATTTTCGGATATGAAGGGGTCGTTATTCCCTAAAATATCGGAAGACCTCCCTGACGTAGTTCCGAGAGAACCCCCGTCCAGCTCGGTTCGTGAAATCGACTTAGTATTCGTTTCTTTTTCACTGAAAATAAGCGAATAGCCTCCCCAAATTAAAAGGCAGAGCACAATACCTACTGCCGTTCCTATTAAATATTTGTGTAAATCATTCAAGGTTATAGTCCTCCGAATAGTCAAGTGTTTCATCCGAACCGGCAGAAAAAGAAGAAGCATTATCTACCGACTGTAAATTGGCGTTTATTTCATCCTGCAATTTTTTATACCGATCTTCCGCAGCCTGCCGTTGGGCTTCTTCCGCCAATTTCTGTGCTTCCTCTTGCATTCGAATCATTTCCGTTTCGCGTTGTTCCAATTCTAAGAGAGATATCATACGCTGAATCTCCTGCCTTTGGGTAGTAGCCGGTTCAAGATTTAAATAAAACTTATAATCCTCCAATGCTTGAGGATAGCTTTCTAACTTTACATAGGTATTTGCTCTATTCAACACTGCCGGCGGATATGCACGGCGGGCAGCCAACGCTGCGGTATACTCCTCTTCCGCTTCGGTAAACCGACTCTGTAAAAAGTAGACATTTCCCAAATTATAGGAGTAGAGATACGAACCTGCCGTATCTTTGCTTTTGCCTGCCAACAATTGCTGTTCCGCCTCCGCATATTTACCGAGGCTGATATAGCATACGCC
>CAJPTT010000236.1 GCA_905373565.1 uncultured Treponema sp.
TACCGGAATAGCCCCCAAACAGGTCGCACACATAAAGAGCGCCTGAAACATCTCCGGAAAAGACCATGCATAGTGAATGAAAGGCAGCCGAATTTTAAACGGCCCCGCCGGCCAATACGCTTGCTCACCGCCGTACTCACGATAACGGCTTTTAAACTGCATTTGCGCATCTGTCATAAAGATTCCCCCTTAAAGCCTTTTCTGAAATCAAGACTTTATCATTTACCGCGAAGGTCATTCGACACTACGGGTTATACTTATTTTATAAGCAATTTTTATGCCAACCTCTCCTTTTGCAAATATATGACGCATCTACTTCGTTGCTGCGCACAAATTAATCCTCAACGTATCAAAGATACGCCTGCGGTTAATTTGTGCTCGCGCCTCGTATCTGCATCATCTATTTGCAAAAGGCTTACGGAAAGCTTATTTTCAAAAGCAGTGTTCCCATGCAGTAGCAATATTTGTGAAAGCAAAATATTACTTCTGAAGATTCTCAACGTATCAGAACGTCCACGGATGGACAGGAAATAAAACAAGAGCGATGTTTTTGCTGTGCAAAAACTCGCCGTCAGCAAATATACACGGATGTACACATTTGCTGACATCGATAATTATCGTATTTTAAAAAAAAAGCGGCTTTTTAGCATTTCCGTGGGGTTCATCAGTAGCGGTAGAAACAGCCTAAATGTAAGCCATATCTAACTTTACAGATTACACTTCGCTCAATATTTTGGTTCATTTATAAACCGGTTTGTCTGGTTGGCTCATAAATGTACCAATATCGATATAGTCAATACAAAGCATCGGGGTTTACAGAGGGACGGAGCATCAAACTCACCGCATAGATAATCGAAAAAAAGGCGGTTGCAGTCGGCTTTAATACCCTTTGTTACGACGCAAGCGTCGGGGTATTAAAATTTCGCACAGTTTTCCGGTATAAAGAACAAACATATCAGGCAGATGATGTAGATAAAAATCCTAGAATAAGAGACTGTAATTTTGGAAGCAGTTTTTCCATTAGCCTTTTAAAAATAGGCGAGATAGATACGAGGCATGAACAAAAATTACCCACAGGCGTGCTTTTGCACGTCGAGGATTAATTTTTATGAAATAACGAAGTAGATACTCGCATATTTTTAAAAGAACAGGTTGAACAGCCCATAATTATTCTGCGGGGATTAAAAAAAATGCATGATATGTTTGTTCTACATACGTTGGCATAAAAATTGCTTTACTATTAGTAAGGCGTCTATCCTGATAGACAAATAAACAAAGTAAGGAGTATGCACATGGCACTTATGACAGGCGAACAGTATGTTGAGAGTATGCGTAAACTGAATTTGCAGGTTTACATGTTCGGAAAGAAAGTTGACAATGTTGTTGACAATCCGATTCTTCGGCCGTCCCTGAACTCGGTGAAGGCTACCTATGATCTGGCTCAGATGCCGGAATATGAAGATTTAATGACCGTTAAATCTTCTTTGACCGGAAAGAAGATCAACCGCTTCACACATATTCACCAGAGTCCTGAGGATCTGATTAAAAAGGTAAAGATGCAGCGGCTTTGCGGACAAAAAACAGCGGCTTGCTTCCAGCGCTGCGTCGGTATGGATGCGTTTAATGCCGTTTTCAGCACAACATATGAGCTCGATGAAAAATACGGAACGCATTATCATGAAAACTTCAAAAAGTTTATCCAGCATGTCCAGGATGAAGACCTGACCGTAGACGGCGCAATGACCGACCCGAAAGGAGACCGCTCTTTGGCTCCTCATGCTCAGACCGATCCCGACTTATACCTCCATGTCGTGGAACGGAGAGCCGACGGTATCGTGGTTCGTGGTGCAAAAGCGCACCAAACCGGTTTTATCAATTCACACGAAGTTATCGTTATGCCGACTATCGCAATGGGTGAAGATGATAAAGACTATGCAGTAGCCTTTGCCTGCCCGACCGATGCGAAAGGTATCTTCATGATTGTCGGACGCCAGAGCTGCGACACCAGAAAGCTGGAAGGTTCCGAAATCGATGTCGGTAACTCCACCTACGGCGGAACCGAAGCCTTGGTTATCTTCGATAACGTATTTATTCCGAACGACCACATCTTCCTGAACGGCGAATTTGAATTTGCCGGTATGCTGGTTGAACGCTTTGCTGGATATCACCGCCAGTCTTACGGCGGATGCAAGGTCGGCGTCGGCGACGTTCTTATCGGTGCGGCGGCAGTTGCGGCAGACTTCAACGGCGCTCAAAAAGCTTCTCACGTTAAAGACAAGCTGATTGAAATGACCCACCTGAACGAAACACTGTACTGCTGCGGTATCGCATGTTCGGCAGAAGGTACCAAGACCAAGTCCGGTAACTACCTTATCGACTTGTTGCTCGCCAACGTCTGTAAGCAGAACGTTACACGCTTCCCGTATGAAATCGCACGCCTTGCAGAAGACATCGCAGGCGGCTTGATGGTAACCGCTCCGGCAGAATCCGATCTGCGCGATCCCAAACTCGGCCCGTATGTTGTCAAATACTTACAGGGTGTTGCCTCCGTTTCTACCGAGAACCGCTTACGCATTCTCCGCTTGATTGAAAACCTGACCCTCGGCAGTGCCGCCGTCGGTTACCGCACGGAGTCCATGCACGGCGCCGGTTCTCCGCAGGCACAGCGCATCATGATTTCTCGCCAAGGTAACCTTGCAATGAAGAAAAAGCTTGCAAAGGATATCGCAAAGATTAAGGAGTAATTATTCTTCCTTAATTCAAAGAACGGATAGTACGAGATAGGCAGGGGCAATAACCCTGCCTTTTTTTAAAAATGATTTATCAAACTGTTATCCATATGCAACAGTTTAGCTCTAAAAACTCGGTATTCTTTTAGAAGCTACCGAAATAACTGAAGGAGGAATATATGAGTGACCAACTCGCAACTGCAAAGATGCCTGAGCACTTCAATGAAGGAAAATTCCCTTTAAAGAAGAGAGAATTCGGCGGCGTACAGCCGTACCTTCCGCTCGGCCCGTTCAATTTACGCATTCCGCTGATCCATCACGAATGGTCATGGACGGAAATGCTCGCGGCATTCTTTCTCGGCGTCGCCTGCCTCGGTGCAGGAACCGCTACCACAATGACGACTTTCGGGTTTGATAACCCCGAAAACATCGCCGCGTTGGGGATGACAGAGAACAGCGTCTTTTTAATGTCGCTGACATTCGGCGTACTAAACGCTATCTGTTATTATCTGCCGTCATTATTGGGCGACCCCGTCGTTCCCGGATGGATTACCCCTGCGCTCCCGCTTACATTAAAGTACTTAGCGCAATGGGAACTGCCTAACTACGCAACAGGAAATGTTGACCGCGTCTATGCAATGATCGCCCTGCAAATGGTTGTTGCGCTTTTCTTCTTAGTGATGGGCGTAACCGGTATCGGACGTAAACTGGTCGATGCGGTACCACGCTCCATTAAGGCAGGTATCGTATTGGGCGCCGGTGTTACCGCAGGTATCAACGTATTCCAATCCCGTATGCCCAAAGCACCGATTACCGTTGTCATAGCTGTATTGATGTCCTACTTCTTCTTGTTTAACTCGACCTTTGCAAAGGCCGCCTCAAAGAACAAGACATTGGATACGCTCCGCAACCAAGGTGTTGTTCCGGCACAAGTGTTCGCCATCGTATTGGCGCCGTTCCTTATCAGAGAAATAGCCGTGCCGAATATTCAGTGGGGCTTTACGCCGCTTTCTTTCGGTTTTGTGCTTGAACACTTCACCATTTTCGGCTTAGGAATGCCGGCTACAAAATTCTTCTTGGCGGCATTGCCGATGGCGCTTACTGTCTATATTATTGCATTCTCCGACTTTGTTCTTGCAAAAGAAATTGTTACCGAAGCAACTGCTACTCGCGATGATGAAACCGTTATCTTCGACGCCGGACGATCAAATCTCGTGTCATTCCTCCGTAACGGCATTATGTCGCTCTTTGCTCCGTGGGTTCCTATGTGCGGTCCGCTGTGGGCATCGGGTCTGCTAACCATTACGGAACGCTACAAGAGAGGATACAAAACCTTGCACAGCTACTGGGACGGTGTCTGTACGTTCCGTGCCGCAACCGTTATTGCCGTTTTAATTCTTCCGCTCGTTACGCTTATCCGTCCGGCTTTCGCTATATTCTTCGGCATTACGATGGGCGTTCAGGCTTTTGCCTGCGGTAACGTCGGTATGACAATGTGTACCAACCGTAACGAAAGAGGTATCGCCTGCGTTATTGCTTCGGCGCTCTGCTTCTACACCCCCGGATGGGCGCTGCTCATCGGCATTATCCTGTGGGCTGTTATCGAAGGCACCGAACTTTTTACTAAAAAATCCGACGCTCAGAGTGCCGCATAACTCCGGTAACAAAATCGACTTAAAAGGATCGGTATGATATGATTACATTACAAGAAGCGCCCTGCGCCGTTTATACCGTCAAAAAAATAAACGGCTCGCGCGATCTTAAAAGGCGGATGGAAAACATGGGTATCGCAGCCGGCGCGGATGTGGAAGTGATCGAACATACCGAAACCGCGTGCCGGATTAAAACTGTTAAACGAGAAATAGAACTA
>CAJPTT010000237.1 GCA_905373565.1 uncultured Treponema sp.
GCGGAAATACCGGTGCTTCTTATTTCAGGAAAGCTTATCCGGCGTTTTGACAAAGATCGGCTTCTCGCCATCTGTTTATTTAGTATCATCGTACGAAATTGCTGCTATATTTTTATTCCCGGTATTGCAGGCGCTGCCGTCGGGCAGCTTTTTCATTCGCTCAGTTTCGGCTTATTCCACCCGCTGAGTGTACTGCTCTGCGTTTTGCATAGCCGCGGCAATACAGTAACTGCGATGACCTTTTTTACTGCGGCAAACGGCGCTGCTTATGTAATAGGTAGTATGAGCGGTGGGTATATTATCGAATATATGGGGTATCCTGCGCTCTTTTTATTGTTCAGCGTATTCCCTGCCATCGGTATCGGCTTTGATTATGTTAGGGCGCCTCTAAAAACTCAGGTATAGTTTTTAGAGGCGCCCGTTACTATGCAGCACAAAAAATAAGCGGCGTTTTGCATCAGTATTTTCCAACCGTCGAAACATCGGCGCCGAACCATTTTCCGGATATTTCTCGTAATGTTCCGTCCCGAGCCATATCCTCAAGGAACGCATTTACTGCCGTTGCCAACTCTTTGTCTTCTTTCCTAAATGCGTAGCTATAGGTAGAGATGTTGATCGGGTCGCCAATTACGCGGTACGATTTCTTTTCTATCGTAATTTTACTGTAGTACGTCAACAGATTCATGACAACCGCATCAAGCTGATCGTAATCCAATGCAAGCAGCATATTTTCCTGCCGGGGATAACGATATGGCCGACGTCCGTTATTGATATAGAGGGGAGACTTCATGACGACTTCGAACATATCTTCGTCGGATAGTATGCCGATTCGCTTATTCCGTAGATCGGAAAATTGATTGAACTTCGCAGTTCCGTCCATGTTTTGCAGCACAACAACTACCAGCGCATCCCGTAAATACGGTATACTTAATGAAAAGCGTTCGGCATTGGCCTCATTATTGATAAAACCGCTTGCGATATAATTAATTCTCCGGTTTTCGAGTTCTGCAATTCTGTCTGCGATGGTCGTAATAGGTACAAGCCGCAGCTTTACGCCGAGCTTATCGGCAATAGTTTGAGCTATATCCGCTTCGTATCCGGCGATTGCCCCTGTACTGGAATAAAAACTGAGCGGCGGAATTGACGGATCGACGCCGACTACGAGTTCTTTTTTAACAATGACTCTTGCCAATGAAGAATCGTTTGTTCCTTCTTCATCCGTCCGTCGTCCGACACAGGAAAGAATTGTCAACAGCAAAAAAATGCCGAAAAAAATTTTTATCTTCATTTTATCTCTGCCTTATTATAGCCCGACATTAAGTACGGATAGATTGGAGCGGAACCATTTTTTGGAAAAATTCGGAATGGTATTATCGTTTTCCATTTCAATTAAAACGGATTCAATTTTAGCGACAAGAGAACCATCCGTTTTTCTAAATGCAAACGTGTAATATTCGGCAGCAATCGCTTCATTGATGATATTGTATTGAGGATTCTCATCAAGTATATTACAGGAGTAAATAAGATCCGATACGATGGCATCGCATGCTCCGGAATTGAGGGCTTCATACAACCGATCGATAGAATCCTGATATTGAATAGTAATATTATTCTTTAGCGCATCTATATTCAATAAAGCTTCATCACCGGGTGACCCCGCCTGAACCGCTATCGTTTTATTTTGTAATTGATTTAATGTATGATAACCTTTTATTGATAGGGTAACAACAATTTGCGCATTTTGAAGGTACGGCGTACACATTCTATAATGCTGTTTACGCTCTTCCGTAAGGCTGAAACCGCTTGCAATGCAATCGATTACACCTGTGTTTAAAAGAGTTTCTTTTTGCGTCCAATCTATCGGATAAAATACGGGGCGAATACCGAGCCGACGGCATAATTCCTTCAAAATATCAACGTCATATCCTACGATTTCGTTCTTTTCATTTCTAAAAGAGAGGATGGGAACAAAATCGGAAACGCCGATGACCAATGCGGATTTTATCTGTATCTTTGACCAAGAAGTATCTTCGATGTACTCAATCCCACTATGCCGTCGTCTGCATGAAGAAAACAAAATAAGTATTATACATAGTGCCGCATATGCAGTTATCCGTTTTTTCATATCAGTCTCTACAACCCTCAAATAACATTTTTTCGTGCGGAGCGTTTAATACCCGGACGTTTTGCATCGTACTAAAAGGTACTAAAGCCGACCGGATGCTCAAACAGTAACACTTTTTATGTATCCTGTAAAGATAAATTGTTAACTGCTTAACGGCACGTTTTATCCATCGATTTTAAATTTGATAATGCCGGTATAGGTCAGCAAGATAATGTTCATCATCAAAGCATATACAATCGCCGGAACAGCCATCGTATCGTCATTGAAAATAAACGGACTGGAGGCAATAGCTATAGCCTGTGCGGCATTTTGCATACCCACTTCAATAATAATAGTACGTCTTATTACAGCATCCAATTTGAAAATACGGGCAAGCAAAGAACCGGATCCGGTTGCAAGTATAATCAGAATAGTGATACAAGCGCCGAGAATGCGTATATTCCCGTATATTACTTTGTAGTGTTGTACAAAAAACATACCCGCTAAAAAAATGAGCGCAGGGAATGCTATTTTTGATAAGACTGTTTCAATCTTTCCGGCTGCGGTTGGCATATAACGGCGAATACATAGTCCGATAAGGATAGGGATAAAAGTAAAGAGGATATTCTGTACAAGAATATTTCCTACCGGCAGGTGAACGCTTGCGCTTGATCCGACTCCTGAAAGCAAAAAAGCCCAATGCAATAGCAGCGGAATGGTAAACAGTGTAATAACACTGCTTAAAGCGGTTAAGACGACGGAAAGGGCTGCATCTCCTTTTGCTAATAGAGAAAAAATATTTGAAGAACTGCCGCCGGGGCAGCAGGCTATGAGAATAACGCCTACATAAAATATTGCGTTTAAGCGGAAAACTGCTGCAAGGACAAAAGCAATTGCCGGTAAAATAACGATTTGTCCCAAAAGACCGATTACTACGGCTTTCGGTTTATAGATAAGTATTTTAAAATCTTCTGGTTGTAAAGTTAATCCCAAATTGAACATCAATAGTGTTAATATAGGAAGAACTATTAATATCGTATTCATAATAAGCTATCCTTTTTCAGAAGAGACCGGCGCTATTCCTTCTCCATCTATAGCAAAAATATAGCAAAAAAAAGAGACGGGGGCAACGGGGCTCTCAAAAGTCGGTTGCTTTTTCGCCATCCTCGCAAATACATTTTTCACCGCAACATCGCATAATGGCTCCCCTTCAAAATCCTATAATCTGTGCTATAATACTGCTTGTGAGAGGGTACCGCTATGGCAAAGAATGCACGGATACAAGAGCTTGAAGCGCTGATAAAAAAGCATCAGGACTTATACTATAACGCAGAACCGGAAATTTCGGATGCGGATTTTGATGCGCTGTGGGACGAACTGCGCAGTCTTGACCCTCGGAATGTCTTATTTGCAACGGTACCCAAGGACAGCGCCGACGGCTTTCCGAAAGCGGAACACATTATCCCGATGGGGAGCCAAGACAAGGCGGCGGATCCCGAAAGTTTCCAAAAATGGGCGGAGAAGATGCCGTTCTCCGATTTTCTGGTACAATACAAACTGGACGGCGCCAGTATGGAGCTGCAATACGAAAAGGGGCGGCTCGTTCGTGCGGTAACACGGGGCGACGGCAAAATCGGCGACGATATTACCGCGAATGTTAAAAAGATGCAGGGCGTCGTGCTTGAGCTGAAAGGCGATTCCGCCCCGACCGGAGCGGCTCCCTTTTCCGGCGGTATCCGCGGCGAAGTGCTGATGACCAAAGAGGTGCTGCGCCGTTTTTATCCCGATAAAAAGAATTGCCGGAATGCGGCAAACGGGTTGATGAAGCGGAAGGACGGCAGCGGCAGCGAGCACCTCGAAATTATCTGTTACGATGCCGCCGCGGGAACAGTCGGAAAGCCCTTTACCGAAGCGGCGCCTTTCACCACGGAAACGGAAAAACTCAGTTGGCTTGAAGCGCAGGGCTTTTTACAGGTACCGGTTACACGGTGCGCCGGCGTCAGGGAGGTTATCGACTACCGCGCCCATGTTATGGATATTCGCAGCGCTATTCCCTACGACATCGACGGCCTTGTCGTTAAAAACGACCGCATCGATACTGCCGACCTCAGCAGGGCGCGGCCGGAAAAACAGATCGCGTTTAAGTTCAGCCTTGAAGAAGCGGTTACTGCCCTGCGCAGCGTCGAGTGGAGCGAATCGGGCGTTACCTACACCCCCATCGCGCTGATCGATCCGGTTCAGCTGGCGGGCACAACCGTTAAGCGGGCAAACCTCTGCAACCCGAACATGATTGCGGAACTGAATTTAAAGATCGGCAGTAGAGTGCTCGTAACCAAACGGGGGGAGATTATCCCTAAGATAGAAGCGCTTATCGAAAATCCCGATTCAAGTGTGCCCATCGAACAGCCGTGCCGGTGCGGGAGCTGCGGTACTGCGCTC
>CAJPTT010000238.1 GCA_905373565.1 uncultured Treponema sp.
CCGCGACGAAGGTACCCGCCTGTACTGCCCCAATCCTACTTGCCCCAAGCTGATTCATCACCGGATGGAAAAATGGATCAACACCCTTGATATTCAAGACTTCGGGACGGCGCTCCTTAAACAGCTCTTTGATGCACGGCGCCTCCGCTCTATTTCCGATTTATACACCATTACGGTTGAAGAATTTGCCGCTTTAGAACGCATGGGAAAAAAATCGGCGGAAAAAGTACACCGCGCATTGCACGCCAAACGGGATATCCCATTGCCGGTCTTTATTGCCGGTTTTGATATCGAAGGCATCGGCCGCACGATGGTTGAAAAACTGGTTGATGCGGGCTTTGATAGCCTTGAAAAACTACTCGCGGCTACGGAAGAAGACTTTGCCGCCGTATATCAATTCGGCAGTGTCCTTGCCCATACGCTTACGCTCGGCCTTCGCGATGCAAAAGAAGAAATGCTGCGCCTTACCGGTTCGGGGACTATCGTTATTCAAGCGCCAGCTGCCGCTCAAGGAAATCTTCCGCTCGCAGGAAAAAGCTTCTGCTTTACCGGAGAGCTGAACAGCCTTAAAAGGAAAGAAGCGGAAGCGATGGTACAGGAAAAGGGAGGAACGGTAAAATCTTCGGTAACAAAGGGGCTTACGTATCTCGTAACCAATACGCCCGATTCCGGTTCGTCGAAAAACAAGAAAGCGAAGGAGCTCGGCACCGCGATTATCACCGAAGAGGAGTTTTTAAAGCTGCTTTGATTACCGCATCGCAGGGCAAACGCATCAGACATTTTATGCGGGGCTGTATTTTTTCTGCGAGATGGTATATACTACATCCGAAAAAAACGGTAAAGTACGGTTACCTAAAAAGATAAAGATAACGGATAACTCCGATGCGGATGAATCCGTGTTTTATTCTATATAAATATAAATGAAGACTGTTTTTTATATGATGTAAGGAGGAGACGTATGAAGAAACTGCATGTAAGCGCTATAAGCATTCTTTTTGCAGTACTGTGCCTTGTATTTACGGCTTGTAACCAAGGCATCATCGCCGGAAATGAGACCGGTACGGTGCAGGTTGTTATCGGCGGCGGCGGCCGTGCCGTTGATGCCGCGGGAATGCCTGTTTTTGATGATACCAATACTAAAATTACCGTTACCGACGAAAACGGCAATAAATTGGCAGAAGGAACGACATCAGTTACGGTGAACGCCGATATCGGTACAAAAATCACCGTAAAGGCGGTTGTTACAACAGCGGCAGGTACGTGGCGCGGTTCAGTAGAGCACACCGTTACGGCAGGAACCAATATCGTTGCCGTAAAGCTTTCCAAAACGCCGAAAAACATGGGAAATATTCTTTCCAGCGTTATATCACAGTCCTCTTTCGGGGATGCAAAAGTAACGTTCAAGCTGGCAAGCGGTAAAGAACTGCTGAACGATGTGGATATTGGCTCCAATCATATTATTCCGGTAATTGCACGGGACGGTATCGGACGGATATATGTGCTGTATGATAAGGGCGGCAGACACTTTACTCGTTTTGATGCCGAAGGTAAGAAAGATGACGGCTTTGAGACTGCTATTAAGGGCATATTACAAGGTTTTGACATCGGCAGAATTAAACCGATGACGGTTGATCCTAAAACCGGTACTATCTTTGTGTTCAACGGCGCTAGCGTTCGTTGTCTGAAAGAAACCGGGCATAATGCTTTTGCATCTTCAACCGAAGTGAATTTGAATACGCTTGACCCTTCGATAAGCACTGTTTCCGCCGTCGCGGCATATAACGGTACCTTGTTTTTTACCGTACCGCCTTTTGCGTCTGTCGCTGCCGGTATGAAGAATAAGCTGGTTGCCGTTAAGGCCGAATTGTCGGGTTCTTCATTAACACTTACAAAAAAGGATGAAAAAACACTTCCTAAACTTCGTCCAGCCGGCGCCTTCGGCAATTACCCCACTAACTGTACCGGTCTATTTGCCGATGAAAGCGGTGTATACTGCCTGCTTAGCGAGCAAAACCTTGATAGCGGAACTTTGTATACGCTCGGACAAATCGTCCGGTATCAATATTCCGGCAGCGCCTTTACCGGCGAAACCAAGATAGGGCTTAATCCCAAAGCTGCGGGTACGGATGGCATCCCCTTTGACTCAGGTTCTTTCTCCAATCCCGTCGGTTTTATCGGCAGTGACGAAGACTATATCTACATTGCGGATGACGGATACAACATAGAGTACCTCAACGAAAATTGGCGGATTAACGGCAATAAAAACCGCATCGCCGCATTTAACCGGAAAACAAATGAGATAACCTTCACCGACACGGATGCGACATGGTATGGGCAAAGATCCGAGTACAAGCTCCCCAATACAAAGATACTGTTGTGGGAGAGACTTTCTAGCGGTGCGTTCCGCTATTGGACAAGTGCATCCGGAACAGATTCATTTACCTCAGATAACAAGCTGTTTGAATCTAGCACTACCGATACTTTCTGCTATGACCAGGACGGTAATCTCTACATATTGTGGAATACCGGTTCGAATAACTACAAGGTTAGACGCTTTGAGTTGAAAGACGGTTCGTACAAACCGGGAGTGGATTCGGGTACAATAGGCTCTGGACGGCGGACGCCTCGATGTATTGCGGTAGATATTTCCGACGGACAGAATTGCTTATATTACGGAAATTGGGAGGGTAGTTGGCAGATAAATAAGGTAAGTTGGACGAGTGATTTTACTTCTTTGAGCGGAGCTGGTGAAATAACGGTTCCAAATATAACCGAAGATATTACCGCGCTTGCCGTAAACAAGGATGGGATATTTGTGGATGTAAAAGAGGATGCCTCCGTCGGTACGGCTAAGAAATACCGTTTGAAGGTACAAAAATACGCTAAAACCGGCAGTCCTACAGCTCCGGACAAAATCACCCTTGTTGATGATGCTCCTCGCTATACAAAAGAGACAGGTGAAGCGATAGACGACTTATCGCCTATTACCAGTGCTCAAGATCCGTATATCGAATGCGAAGGAGCAATTAACGGTTTACAGGTAGTTGACGGTGTACTGTATGCTATTACATCGCGTATAACAAAGACAATGAAATATCAGAGTGGTGAATATAATGCTGATGCATTTAGCAGCGGTAGTTCTTTGTACAAAGTGGGGATAACCTCGACGTCCTTCTCCGGCACTGCAGAGAAATTGCTGGAAAAACCGGCTAATGATACGGCTAAAATCGGTTACGGATTCTACCGCTTTATCGCTGTTAAACCGAAAAAGCTCGTTATTGCTTCAGACGGTGCTTGGGGTAAAGATGGAATTTCTACTCATGTTAAAGCTAACAATAACAAAGTTTTTGAATATGACTTAGACAAAAACTTGCTGTCAGAAAAAGGTGATGCCGGAGGAACATTCTCTAAAGAATTGGCAGTCCCTGGCTCCTCCGGCTTTAAGTGGGAATAACCCGCGAGATGAGTTTTCTTTCACGCTGCGCTGTGCACTTCCGGCGTACGGCGCAGCAGAAGCCGCTTATTAGCCTCTGTGTTCCCGTGTATGGGACGGAGGGGCTGATCGGGCGGTTTTTAGACAGTGTATTACAGCAGGCGGCAGCGCCGCTTTTTGAAACGATTATTGTAAACGACGGCAGCCCCGGCACAAAAGAGCTTGAGCGCATTATTAAAGTGTACGCCAAGCGGTTTAAGGAGCAGGGGCTGCCGTTCGTGTTTTTGGAACACGGAAAAAACCTTGGGCTGGTGGAAGCACGCCGGACGGCAGTGAATGCTGCATCGGGTGAATACATAGCCTTTGCAGACTCCGACGATGAGCTGCCGCCCGCGGCTCTCCGCATCCTGTACGATGCAGCCTGTGCGTCCGGCGCGGATATTGTGCAGGGAAAGGCCGCAGTATTCGGTACGGAAGGGGAACCGGAAGCGCGTGTTGCCGTCTTTGCACAAAAAGCGGCGCATGTGCACTTCGGTACTCTTACCGGCGATGTAATTATGCACGGCTTTTTGATAGAACACCTCTATTCGGACTTTTTGTGGGGCAAACTTTTTAAAACCGGCCTTGTTCAAAAAGCTTTTGCAGAAATCCCCTTTACCTATTGCACCATGGCGGAGGACGTCCTTACCTACTTTTTTATCGCCTTATATGCCGGTATGTATCTCGGCATACCCGAAACCGTCTATAACTACCGCATCAATACCGGCGTAACTTCCCGCAAAGAAATCACCGATCTTGCCGAATGGGAAAAAGTGTGTTCCGCCGCTTCGGTTTTTACTATTATTCTTTCGTATTTGGATGAACACCCCGCGCTCGCTACTAAGATACGCGAATCGCTCAAAGCCCTTGGGCGCACCTACCGCACCGATAACCTCAAGCAGCTGGAAGTTTGCGTGGTTCCTTCATTACAGGAAGAGGCACGGGCAATGCTGGATGAGTGGTGGGGGGGATCGGTAATTCATAATTATGAATTATGAATTATGAATTCTTAATTCTTAATTATCAATTATCCATTGTTTACCTATCACCGATTGATTACTGCGCA
>CAJPTT010000239.1 GCA_905373565.1 uncultured Treponema sp.
CCATACCCGCAACGCCATCGGATAGCTTTCGATATTTTCAAGAGCGCTCGCACCGGTGGTTGTAAATCCTGAAACCGATTCAAAGAACGCATCGCTGAAGTGCGGCACAAAGCCTGAAAGCATGAACGGAACCGCTCCCAACAAACCGGCTCCGAGCCATGCTGCGCTTACCAAAAAGATACCTTCGCGTACGGTAAGTCTAACCGGCTGCCGCTTGGTTTTAATAAACAATAGAAGCGTTACAGGCCAAAGAACCGTCATCGGGATAAAAAATGCCGACAGCATGTTCCATTCATGCAGATAGACGGCAACAGCAACCGGAATTAAAAAGCTTCCGGCGACAATTGAAAGGATCATCAAGATGATGGCTAAACATTGGAAAAATTTCATTTTTTACCGGCAAAATACTTAATAACTTCGTCGCTTTGCGCAACTTGTACGATAATGGCGAGTTTATCATCCGCTGCGAGAACGGTATTTCCGTCGGGGATACGGCAGCCTGTTTCGTTCGTAATGAGCAATATAAGGAAAACTCCGTGCATTGCAACATCTTTCAGACTTTTCTCTACCGCTTCCGACTGATCGGAAATAATAACTTCAACTATTTCGAGTTCACCTGCCCCCATCGTATGGATACGGGTAAGATGCTTACCTCCCAGATGGCTCATAATAACGTCAACCGTAACGTCTTTTAACGGAATCGCGACGTCCACGCCGATTTTATATGCCACGTTCGACATCACGGAGCTTTGCACAAGCGCAATGGTTTTAGGGATGCCGAGTGTTTTAAGATATGCGGAAGTAATCATGTTCAATTCGTAGTTTTGCGTTGCATTGATAACGAGATCGAAAGAATTAAGCGCAATTTCTTCTATGAATGCTTCATCGGTAACATCACCGCTGTAGATGCGCGCTTCGGGATACTCTTCCGCTGCATGCGTTGCGAGGGTGGTGTCTTTATCAATAATAGCGACTTCCCAACGTGATTTTGAGTGATGCCCGAACAAGCGTTTAAATATACCGAACGAATGTTTTTCGATGAGACTTTCCGCAACCCGCTTGCCGACCTTCCCGATACCGACCAATGCAATTTTTTTGATAGGTTTAACGGTAAATCCTGCAAGCGCATAAAACCGCTCGATATAATTCGGCAGTGTCAGAATTGAGATTCTCATACCGGCATGAAGTACCGTACCGCCTGAGGGGATGACGGTTTTATTCTCATCCTCTACGGCGACAACGACAAAGGGGCCATCGATAGTAACACTGCGGATATTCTGCAGCGTTATGCCATCCATCTTGCTTCCTGCACCGATGGTAAAACAGGTGAGCTGATACGGAGAATTTTCAAAGGCGATAATATCGCTCACGGCGCCGTGTTCAACGGCATTGATAATTGCGAGTGCCGCTTCTTGGTCGGGATGCACTAAAAAATCGATACCAAGCGTACGTTCTTTTCCTGTGTTCAGCGATGCAACATAGTTTTCGTTCCTTACGCGGGCAATTTTAAGTACCTTGGGCGCAAGAGATTCTGCAACGCCGCAGATAATCATATTCAGCTCGTCGCTGTCGGTAAGCGTTACCAGCGCATCCGCCCGCTGGATTGCGGCCTCGGTTAAAACTTTCGGATCGTTGCCGCTCGCTTCCGTTACGATACAGTCTAAACGGTTGGCGGCATGGCGAGCGGTTTCTTTATTTTGTTCAATAAGAACTACATTATGTTTTTTCGCGATTAATCTGCGGGCAAGCTCAACTCCCGTTACACCTGCGCCAATAATAATGACGGTCATTTGCAATTATACTAACACAAAAGCATCGGCATGGACAGGGGTTTCATTACCTCACGGTATATATATTACGACAGCAAGGAACTTTGCAAGGAGAAATTCTTAATTGGAAATAGTATTGCACTAAGCGATGGAATTTTTTATACTCATAAGAACCTCTTAAACCCGATAGTTTCGGAGGTTTTTTAAATAAATCAACACAAGGGCGTTTCTAAAATCGAAAGTTTTTAGCAGTTCCCACAAGTGAGGTTACTATGAATAATACACGGCTATTATGGAAAGAAAGTATTGCACGCGCATTAACATCGATGCTGCCTGCAGGAGCGGAAGCCGTTACAGCAGAACGGATAACAATGGAAACACCCCCCGATCCGAATCTGGGTGATTTGGGTTTCCCGCTTTTCGGTTTTGCAAAAATATTGCGGTCCGCCCCCGCTAAAATCGCCGAGGAACTGTTACCCAAGATACAAGCTGATTCTACAGTGCAAGGCAAAGGAGAGGTCAAAGCGGTAGGGCCGTATATTAATGTCTTTTTACCCAAGGGTGAAACGGCCGCTCAAATTCTCGACACGATTATCCGGCAAAACGAAAATTACGGTAAAACCGATACCCTTGCAGGTAAGAAAATTATGGTTGAATTTTCAAGCCCCAATACCAATAAGCCGCTGCACCTCGGTCATCTGCGTAATGATGCCCTCGGCGAAAGCCTCTCCCGTATTCTCCGGTTCAGCGGAGCGGATTTATACAAAACCAACATCATCAACAACCGCGGCGTGCACATTTGCAAATCGATGCTTGCATACCAACTCTTCGGCAACGGTATCGATCCGACAAAAGAAGGAATCAAGCCCGATAAGTTCGTCGGCGATATGTATGTTCAGTACCATAAGTACAGTAAAGACCATCCCGAAGCCGAAGAAGAAATACAGGAAATGCTGCGCAAGTGGGAAGCGGGCGACCCCGAAACGGTAAAATTGTGGAAGACGATGAACGATTGGGCGTTACAGGGTATTCAGCAAACCTATGAACGCACAGGTGTTTCATTTGATAAGCTTTTCTTTGAAAGCGATGTATACCGCAAAGGACGCGCCGAAATTATGGAAGGCCTAAAAAAAGGTATCTTCTATAAAGATGAGGACGGCTCCATTTGGATAGATCTTAAACCGATCGGGTTTGAAAAGAAATTAGTGTTGCGCGGAGACGGAACGTCGGTGTATATTACACAGGATATCGGACTTGCGATAACCCGCCACGGCGAATGGCCGTTTGACAAACTCATCTATGTAGTAGCTAACGAGCAAATTTATCATTTTAAAGTGCTTTTCTATATAATGAAGCAACTCGGTTACGAATGGTATGCCGGTTTATATCACCTTGCCTACGGTATGGTAAACTTACCGGAAGGTAAAATGAAAAGCCGCGAGGGTACCGTTGTCGATGCGGATGACCTTATTACGGAATTAAAGAACAGCGCGTTAAAGGAGATTGCTTCTAAAGGACGCGAAAATGCGGTAGGAAATCCCGAAGAAGTCGCGGAAAAAATCGCACTAGGAGCATTGCACTACTTCCTGCTTCAAGTGGATGCAATGAAAGATATGCTTTTTAACGCTTCGGAATCCCTCTCGTTCAATGGAAATACCGGCCCCTATATCCAATATATGGGTGCACGTATTTCTTCTATTTTGCGTAAGGCCGATACGGAAGAAGGTAAAAAGGCAAAGGCCGGTGTTTGTAAGCCGGAACTGCTCAGCTCCGATATAGAGTGGGAATTGCTGAAAAAACTGGAAGAATTCCCTGCACAAGTCGACAAAGCGGCAGCTCAGTATGCACCGATGTTCATAACAAGTTATCTCTACGATGTCTGCAAGCTGTTCAGCCGTTTCTATCATGACTGTCCCATTCTTGCCGCGGAGAATCCCGATGTTGCAGCAACCCGGCTTGCACTTGCTAAAGCGGTATATATCGTACTTAAAAATGCGACAGGGCTCATACTCGTACCCTTCCTTGAAGTTATGTAAACGACAAGGCCTTACAAGAACCGGCATCCGTAAAGAATTTCACAGGATAGCTGCCGGTTCCGAGTACGAGGCAGATGAAAACCGGTTATTTAGCGGAACAGTCAAAACAACTACAGCTGGCGGCGCTCTCCATCGCGCAAGGAATGCAGGCCGGAAGTTTCCGCAGTCATTTCCGCGGTCGAGGTATTGAGTTTGATGCGCTGCGGGAATATGAAGCGGGCGACGACATTAGAAGTATCGATTGGAACTTGATGGCTCGCAGCAATAAAACCTTTGTCAAACTCTATCGTGAAGAACGGGACTTGAGGCTTTTTCTAATTGCCGATGTGTCGGCGTCGATGAAAGCAGGTAGCGCTGTTCATTCGCTGCAAGAAAAACTGTTGGAGACAACGGCGCTGATTACCTTTGCAGCGGAACACCTGCACAGCTACACCGGACTTCTTGCTTTTGACGGAGCGATTGTGCGGATATTTCAACTCCGGCGCGGCAGAGAACCGTGCTTGCATATACTGAATGCACTGGAACGGATTACCGTTTCGGGAAGTAAAAGCAAAGGAACAGCCTTAGCCCCTGCGCTTGAAGCGGCTGCAAAGCTGCTGCGACAACGGGCGCTCGTTATCATCCTATCCGATTTTAAAGTAGAAAATTTTGAAAAAGAGTTGGGACTATTGGCGCGCCGCCATGATGTTGCCGCCGTCCGCATTACCGCCCCCTATGATGA
>CAJPTT010000240.1 GCA_905373565.1 uncultured Treponema sp.
CAATATACGGACAACCGGTTACAAAAATAGAGAGTGAAGCCTTTATGTCATCTACGTTGTTTGATCAAATCGTCGTACCTAAAACGGTAACGGTGATTGGACGTGCTGCTTTTTATAAGTGTTCGGCAAAGATAAGCACCTCCGGCACTATTGTAACCGATGAAGGGCATCTTCCGCCTTTAGGGAATAATGCTAACAACGAAGGAAACAACAATGGCAACGGAAATAATAATGGAGGGAATAGCAGCATCGGCGGATACAATAACGGGGGGAACGGAGGAAATTCTTCCGGTGGAAATAATAATTCCGGTTCTCCTTTTGAACAATATGCAGGCAATTATTCCGGTACGTATAGCATATCAGGGGGAGGAATGGGGCCGCCGCAGAACGGTACTTGGACGGGAATTGTTGATAAGAGCGGCCGCATGACGGTTACCTTTGATAATATGCCGCAATCTTTTTCTCCGATACTTACCCAGACAGGAGATTTTTCATCGGATGGGCATAACGGCCCGCCGCTTAGAGGTTCAATACGGAATGGCCGTGTTACCGGTATACTTTTTACTACACCGGCATTCCAACAGCAAATGGGTACTTTTGAAGGTTATCGGTCGTAATAAGTCGGCCTGTTCGACAACGGAGTTATCGAACAGGCCGATTATATTTATAAAAAAAGGAGACTCATAATGTCCCATCTTAAAAAACTATTGCTATACGGCGCGCTATTCATACTTGCAACTGCCGCAGCCTTTGCGCAAGAAGCGAAGAACGCCTTACTGATTGCGAACGGCGATTATGCGCGGGATATGGGGGCGTTATCCCAGCCGATACCGGAAGCAACGGCATTAAAGTTCGCGTTGGAAAGTATCGGCTTTAATGTTACGCTCGTAAAAAATGCAAATCTCGAAGATATGCAAAAAGCGCTTGCCGCATTTAAAGCAAAAACGCAGCGCGAGGGCGGGTATGCGTTTTTTCATTACGGCGGGCATGCAATACAAAGTACCGGCGTAAACTATCTTGTTCCACTGCGAGTAACGATTGAAGATGAGCAGGATGTTGTATATGAATGCCTAGATGTAGGCAGGCTGGTGACTAGCATGAATGGTGAGTCCAACATTGTTGTGTTGGATTCTTCATTCATTTCACCTTTTGTGGGATCTCCGGTACGCGGTCTACTTAGACCCGAAATTACACAACAAAATGAGGCTTTTAATAGTTTTCACGGTAATGGAGAAATGGCAAATTTTATTATTGTATATTCAGCCATACCGGGTACCAGTGCACGAGACGGAATATTTACGCCTATATTAACTCAACGGATAACCGAAAAGAACAAGAGTTTTTACGAGGTATTTCAAAAGGTACGGAATGATGTGGATACGGCAACAGGCGGTACACAAAAGGCTCTTTGGCAAAGTATATTGTTTTCTGATATTTATTTAGCCGGTGATAGCCGATAACCTAAGCAGAAAATAGAACATACCCTTACGTTTTTTGAGGTGTATCAAGAAATAAACCGCAGGGGCGCAAAAGAAATCGAAGGAGGTCTCAATCAATACACCCACTACCCCCTTTGCGTTCCCTGCGTCCTCTGCGGTGTATACTTAAAAAATTCACCGCAAAGATCGCCAAGAACGCAGAGGAAATCATGCAATCACTGTGTATCGGAACATCTTTTCAGGTGATACTAATACTATCTTTTCGTCCTTTAATCTGCGCCGTATATTTTCAAAAACGCTTGGCTTGTCTATCATCTGATTTATCGATATACTATCGCAGCATGTTGAATAACTCTTTTGATGTGAGGTAAAGGGAAAATAATGGCATCGGATGTAAGCGTACAAGGAAAGATTCTTTACGAGGATGAAAATCACAAATTTATCTGGCTGGGCGGCGAAACAAAATACCGGAAGGGAGCCGTACAGACCATGCAGTATCTGATTATCGATAACGGCCGCGGTATTTTGCTTGATCCGGGCGGTGTGCATCTTTTTTCGCAAGTCGTAACTGCTGTCAGTAGGTTTATCTCGGTGGATAAGATCGATATCATATTTTTCTCTCATCAAGACCCTGACGTATCTTCAGGCATTGCATTGTGGCTCGGTATTACGCAGGCGAAGATTTATATATCTTCCCTTTGGATACGTTTTATGCCTCACTTCGGCATTGTGGATATTTCGCGTATGAACGGTATTCCCGATAAGGGCATGGGCATTACTTTGCCGTCCGGTAACAAGCTGCGATGCGTGCCTTCTCACTTTATGCATTCGCCGGGGCAGTTTTCGCTTTTTGACGAACGTTCCCGTATTTTGTTCAGCGGCGATATCGGTGCTGCCGTATTTGAAAAAGAAGAAGATGAAACGCTTTTTATCGACGATTTCCAAGAGCATATTCCATTGATTGAGCCGTTCCACGTCCGATATATGGCGGCTAATAAAATTGTCAAACGCTGGGTTGATGTAGTGCGTTTGTTAAATCCGGTTATGATTGCGCCTCAGCATGGAGCCATATATACCGATGATAAGGTAGGGCTTTTCTTAAATTGGCTTTCTCAGCTGCAATGCGGTGTCGATTATCTTGACCGGTTATTTTAGGAAATGGATTCTATGGTAGAAGAACAAAGCGCGATTCAGAATTTTACCGATTTAGTAGATAAAATTGTCGTTAAATACAATAAAGGCGTTGTGTTAGATTTTGTAACGCAGCATTCGTTTCAAATTATCAATAGTTCGATGGGGCAATTGGAAGAACGGTTTGAAACTATTATTTCGATATTTGAAGAAATCCAAAAAGAAAGTAGCTCTTCTGCTGCGAACGCGAGCAGGGTCGACGGTTTATTGGCTACGGCGCTTGGCGGAAGGAAAACACTGCAAAAGGAAATTCATAAACGGCTTGATGAAATCGATGAAGCGGCATCCACGGCGCAAACGACAGCGGCCTCATTTGAGACACTCAAGGAACACACCGGCGAAGTGAAAGCAATGATCTCCGATATTCAAGACATTTCGATAAAAACCGGTATTCTGGCTATCAATGCTTCAATTGAAGCCGCTCACGCAGGCAAGGCGGGCGACGGTTTTAGAATCATCGCAAACGAGGTTCGCAACCTTTCCACTCAAACCGGTACCTTTGCCAAGATAATCGAAACGAAAATGGCCGAGTTACAGTCATCGGTAAACGCTATCAATAGCAGTATGTCTCTTTTTATTTCGCTTTTTTCAAAGTTTCAAAGATCTTTTACCGGCATTCTTGCCAATTACGATAAAAATTCGGAAACCTTGGATGCAGCGGGTTTTTCGCTGGCAGAAATATCCTCTTCGATTAAAGAACAAGATATCACTATACACGAAGGTTTTAACTCACTTAAAGAGATTAATGAGTTCCTAAAAGAAACAGGTGCCATACTGGATGTCGTGCAAACCAGCCATCAACATTTGGGTACCTTATTGCAACAGAAGGATTAGGAAATATCACTGCTGTGTGTAATCACCGCTCTCCATGTCCGTTCTGAAATTCAGTTGCGCCAAAAGCCTGACTGCTCAACTTTTTTCAGAACCATAGCTTAGAACCAAGGCGGGTTCTTAGGGCTGGATTGCCACGCCAGCTAGCAATCCAACTAAGCCGTTATTTTTCTTTTTATCGGAAAAAAAGATATTCCAGCGCTTTTGCAAAGAGACGATGTAGATGGCGAGTTTTTTTACCAAAAAACATCGCTGCTGCTAATCACCACGGACATCCTCGCCCAAGGCTGTACGTCCTTGTACATCCTTGGGCTACGAGTTCGCAGTGCGAACTCGCTACTGCGTAGAACCACTGCCATCCGTGGCAGTTCTTAAACAGGTTTGCATAAAAAAATTAACTGCTCAACTTTTTTCAGAACCATAGCTTAGAACCAAGGCGGGTTCTTAGGGTAGAACCCTAAGCCGTTATTTTTCTTTTTAGGGGTCGTAGGGGATGTTTTTCTTTTTATCGGAAAAAAAGAAAAACATCCCCTATCCTATTAGACTTTGAACTTAGACACCTCAGAGGCTAGATTCTCAATACTCCGCTTATTCTTCTGCGTAATCTCGCTCACTTCCTGTACGGCGTTGTTTATCTGCACCGCGCCTGAGGCCATCTCGTTCATGCTTTCGGTAATAACGCGAGTAAGGTCATCCAATTTGCGCATTTCGGCGGCAACCCCTTCGCCGCCTTTCAGCATTTCCTCAGAGCCTGCCTGTACTTCCGTTGTTACCGTGTTGATGCTCTTAATTGCAATTAGCACTTCCTTGCTACCGTTTTCCTGCTCCCTCATCGCTTCGGTGAGCCGGTTACTCATATCTTTTACTTGTTCGGCAAGGGTGAAGATTGCATTAAACTTTTCTTCGACGGTTTTTGACGAAGCGGAAAGTGTTTCAATTTCTCCGCTCAAAGTTTTCAGCGTTGCAGTGATGGTCTTTCCCTGCGTAGAAGATTCTTCTGCAAGTTTACGGATTTCGTCCGCTACGACGGCAAAGCCTTTACCTGCTTCCCCTG
>CAJPTT010000241.1 GCA_905373565.1 uncultured Treponema sp.
TTTGCGCATGACCGGATTAGTGAGCGGCGTAAAGCCCTTTCCCGCCAAATAGCGGATTGTTTCAGGATACCGTTCCGTAACGTCAAAGACCGTTTCGTTCATCATAAAATAATTATTCATAATCTTCCTCCAATAACAGATATATAGTAGACTATTTACCACCGATACATCGCAAATAAATCTAAGAAAGACCTCTAAAAACGGAAGTTTTTAGAGGTTCCCTTTAAAAAGCCCCGCATACTATGCAAAGGAAGGATGCTGTGAATCCGTTATTCAAAGATATTCCCGCAAAGGAACTGGAAACCTATCTGACCGCCGTCAAGGCAAAGACCGCCGTCTATCAAAAAGACAGCTTTATTTTCTTTGAAGGCGACCTCCCCAAGGCATTGTTCGTTCTTAAATCAGGGGTTGTCCAAATCGAAAAAAATGATGCCGATGGCAAACGGACTATTATGAACCGCTTTGAAACACCGGAAACCGTCTTCGGTGAAGTGTACGCCTTCCTGCAATCCACCCCATACGATTATTCATGCAGGATAATTGCCGATGCGGAAATTCTCAGTATTCCGGCAAATATACTTTCGGCTTCTGCAACACTGCCCGCCGTACAAACAAAAATTGTACGGAATCTTTTGTCTATCCTTGCGCATAAAGCTTATTTTCTAAACCAGAAGCTGTTGATATTTTCATCATTTACACTGCGTAAAAAAATAGCTGTGTATCTGTTGCAACAAGCACACGGTCAGCCTAAAATAACGCTTACACTGAACCGAGAAGCTATGGCCGAATATCTTGCCGTTCCGCGCCCTTCCCTCTCCCGCGAATTGATGAATATGCAAAAAGACAAGCTGCTCACCATATCCAAAGATACCATAACCGTTAACATCGACAAACTTGAGGCTCTTGCATAAATCAATTCCCCTGACGCAGAATGCCGGGGTATTAAACCCTCACACGAATCAATTGTGCGGTAGCCCTGCTCTAAAAACGCCAATTCTTACAGCTATACGGAATATATCATAAAGAAAGGCTAAAAGCGGTATCATTTGTTACCAAAGAGAGAGAATATCAGAAAAATATTAGAATAAGCGACGGATAGACATCCTTGGCAGCGTGAGTGCAGTCGGGTTTAATCCCGTTATTAAAAATGATAGGAATATGATAAGCAAATACATAAAGGGTTCCAAAAATAATATCGTTAGAACCCTTTATATTTTTTTAGGCAAATTCCCTTCCATAGCGGTTTATAACGGATGCCATATTGCTTAAAGAAACCTGTTCCATAACACCGCCCATTTCATAAGCAACGCGGGGCATACCGTACACAATAGCAGAAGCTTCATCTTGCCCGATAGTACGTGAACCCTCTTGATAGAGCCGTGTAAGACTCGCGGCGCCGTCTTTCCCCATACCGGTCATAATAATCCCAAGCGCACGGTTTTGAAACTGCTCCGCTACGGAAGCAAACAGCACATCCGCACTCGGGCGGTGTCCGCTTTGAGGCGGCGCATCCGAAATATGGGCAATAACGCCAAGCGGCTTCTTTTCAACTAAGAGGTGTTTACCGCCTTGGGCAATAAGGATTCTACCCGGCTTTACCAGGTCTCCTTCTTGCGCTTCCTTCACTTCCAACGGGCATATCTTATTTAAGCTATTCGCAAATTCATAGGTAAAACCGGGCGGCATGTGCTGCACAACGACAATCGGTTGCGGGAGTTTCGGATCCAATTCCGCAAATACTTCGCGCAAAGCATTCGGGCCGCCGGTTGAAATACCGATTGCAATAATTTCAAGTTTTCCCGGCTGACGCACTTGTGTCGGCTTTCCTTCCGGTTGTGCAGGCGTTGTAAATGCCGAACCGGCGCCTACCGTTGTATGCAGTTGAGTAGTTGTCTGCAAAGGGGTCGTATGGGCATAATGCGGCACAGAGGATGCCGAAGGCGCTTTACTACTACCGGAAGCAGCTTGTTTCTTTAGTTGATATTGCCTGCCATACGCTTGTAAAAATTCCACAAGCTGACTGGCAACCGTAGCTAAGTTTGCCGATTCGGATCCGGAAGGCTTAGTAACAAAATCGCTAGCGCCGAGTTCCAGACAATCCATAGTAACACGGGCGCCCTCTTTTGCAATACTGGAAAGAATGATTACCGGAATATCAATCTTAAGCTTTTTTCGCTCACGCAAAAATTCTATTCCGTTCATTTCCGGCATTTCAAGATCAAGCACAATAATATCAGGTTGAACCCGATCCAATTTTTGCAACGCAAACCGGCCGTTCATTGCCTTATCAGCAACGGTTAATCCGGCGGTTCCGTCTACTATTTTTCCGATCAAACTCCGCATCAAAGCCGAATCATCAACTATTAAAACTTTTATATCGTCCATAATAAACCGACCTCCCGCATTTTATTAAGATATACCAAAAGTTTATATATCTTTATTTGCACATAAATAATCGCAATTTATAAAAACTCTACTTAACATTTTTTTGATATAAACACGCCCATTCGGTTTTAAGAAACTCAAATTTCGTATCCATCCCGAATAATGATTCCGAGTGCCCGATAAAAAGGAACGAATGAGGAGCCATCGCATCCCAGAAACGATTGATAACCGCCTGTTGTGCAGGTTCATCGAAGTAAATAATCACATTGCGGCAAAAAAGAATATCAATATTATTCCTATTGGCATCATGTTTTAAATTATGATAATCAAATTTAACCATTTGCATAATTTCGGGATTCATTTGATAACCGTTCCCTTGCTTTGTTAAATACTGAGCAAGATAATCATCGGGAATTCCAACCACACGATTTTCCGGATAAAAACCTTGTTTACCGACAAACAGCGATTTAAACGACAAATCGGATGCAAGAATATCGGCAGTAAAACCCGACGGCAAATGTCGCTTCATAACCATTGCAATTGTATACGGTTCTTCACCGGTAGAACACCCCGCACTCCAAATATGAATTTGCTTTTGTCCTGTTGCCTGCTTTATTTTTACCATTTCAGGGATAACATAATGAATTAACGCATCAAAATGAGGTTGATTTCTAAAGAAGCGTGTCAGATTGGTGGTAACCGAATCCAGCATGATTTTCAACTCTTCTTTATTTGAAGTTAGAATTTTATAATAGGCATCAATATCGTCCATTTTATTTTCTCGTAAGCGATCTTTCAGACGGCTTTCCAAAATGGAACGGTTCGTTACAGAAAAAGTGATACCGCTCTCGTTGTATATTAAATCTTTAAAAAGATCAAAATTGCGGTCACTTAGAAATTCTGCCATATCTTTTCCCCCTGATAGAGTATATGTTGCTGTATATTTTTGTCAAGCAAACTGTTTTTCATAATTATCGTTAACTAAATATCCGTTTCAATCTTATCCGATTCGGTAAGGATGCTTGTTACTTCTTGCAATATATTTTTTACTCCTTCTACCCGTTTTCTAAATTCTACATTGTCATTTCCTTGAATAATCGACCAGTTTAAAAGCGGTGCATATACACTATTTTTATTACCCTCAATAAAGCCGTTTAACAGAGCTATTAGTGTCTTAAACGCGTCTTGAGAAGAAGTGATAATTTGTTTGGCTTCGGTTTCAACATTCTTCATTAACGCTTCAAGACTATTTTTACTTTTTAAACTTGCTATCGTCTTTTCTTTTAATTGAATAAAGGCAGCGCCGATCTCACCTTCAGGCGACAAACGAGATTCAAAAGTGCTGATACAACTTTGCTGTTTCTCAAGCACGGTAAAAGCATTCGTATATTCCGCAAGATTCTCACGGCGATAAAAGTTACCCTCCATTAATAAAGTCTTTAACACCGGTTGTACAAAAGATGGATATAATTTTGAAAAAAACGAAGAAAGAAAACTAAAAGAGAACTCACGTTTAAATCGAAGCACAAGCCATGAATCCTCCCATGGCCGATATAGCAATGATTCAAGTTTATCGATTTTTAGCAGTTCCAGCATCTGATGATTTAATTGAGCACGTTTCTGTTCTGCAGACCACAGTTGCCAGCGTTCATTAAAGCGTTTTTTCCATGCCATCTTAAAGAGTTGAAACCAATCCTCTCCTCCTTCAAGGCTTTGCATCTCCCAATGGATAGATTTTAGTGCATAACGAGCCAATTCCAAAATCGGAATTTTAACGGAAAACTCCTTAATCGCTTCCAAAGCATGAGAAGCTTGTGAGATAAATTCAACCGATTCCTGATTCATATTAACGGTTTTATCATTTAACTTATCTTGCTTAGATAGCAAAAATAATGCTTGCAGGACAACATCGGGGATCGGCTTTATCGTGCTGAGCACCGATGCAAGCATACCGATTTCCGCTGAAAGTAAATAAACAGAACAGGAAGGCTCAACCGAAGGATTTACGGTAAAACGCAGAACGGCTTTATCAATCGGTAACTCACAAAAATGCCTCATCCACTCGATCGCATTAGCCGCTTGGTACATCCC
>CAJPTT010000242.1 GCA_905373565.1 uncultured Treponema sp.
CAAATATGAGGAGCAGATGCAAGGAGATAGGCAAAAAAGTACCGCAGGCGTATCTAAGATATAAAGCGAGAAATCTTATGGGGAGGAGCATTATGGACAAGTGAATTTTATGTAAATATGAGGGACAGCCGGAACCGGATTTTGGCTTATGATAAAAAACCTCATAGATACCCCGACGCTCTGCATCGGGGTGATTCATTTAAATAAAAAAATCTTAAAAAATCAGTTGCGATATTGTACGCAGACGAGGGCTCCCAGTACCATCAGATGAGCTGAAAGCTGCTGCAGATAGGTTAATAAACCGTGTACACCATGTATGCCGCTATTAAATGTTCCGATAAAATCAATCAAAACAATATTGATGATCCATAGCACAGTAAAAATAATTAAAATTACATTGAGAATTTGAGGAGAAAGTGTAAACAGTCCCATCAATAAGAAAAAACCGGCGATAAGCTCGCATACGGCAATCGCAATGATGATTATTGTGCCGACCGTTGAACTTTTAACCGGTTGTGTGAGGAATGTTACCACCGGATTTAAATTGCCCGCGCTGGATTGCATAAGTCCCGTTACGCCGCTGACCAGTAAGAAAAAAACAAGTGCAATTTGCAAGATGGTGATACCCATACTTCGTCTCATAAAAACCTCCGAATGGGAACCTCTAAAAATATAACCAAGTCTTTAGAGATACCCAAGTATCTTTTGTATATATCGGCGAATATCGGCGGACTTTTATGCTATAAAGATAGGAGGAACACTCTAAAAGCTGAAAGCCTATCGGCTTTTTCCGTAAGGAAATTCATGCTGATGAGGTTCTCTGAATGTTTTTGGGAGAATTAGTGCAGGCGGACGGTGTCGCTGTAAGCTGCCAATTCACGACCCTGATTATGAATAATGCTGTAGAGGCAGGTATCGAGCAACACACCCGAAAGATCCTGTCCCATCGTTCGAATCTGCATATCGGTTTTATTTAAGAGCGATATAATACGATATGTAGTTTGCTCATTCCATTGCCTGCTTGCGCGGCGGTATTGATCGATTGCCTTTTTCGAGGTAAAGCCTGCTTTTTTTAAACTGAAATCATCGAGCCCTCTTGTTTGCGCAAGGCTATGCCAGTCACGCAGCCGTCTAAAGCAATAGGCAAGCCCCGCAATCAGCTGCACCGGAGAAGATTCTTTGGAAAGGGTCAGCTTTTGACGGATATTCAGCGCATATTCCAAATTGGCATTGCTCAGGGCATCGAAAAGTGTAAACGGAGTTTCTTCTTTGTTATGAGCAAGCAGGTGTTCAACAGTCTCTGCGGTCAGCGTTGTCCCCGGCTCAAAAAAAAGGCCGATATGCGTGCAAGTAGTTTTAAGCGCTTCGGTATTATTCTCTACCAGTTCCAGCAGTACATCGATAGCTTCCTGCTCAATTCCGATCTTTGACTGCGCAAAAAAACGGCGGATCCACTCCTGTTTTTTATTTTCAAACAGTTCCCAAAATATTTTTTTATGATCTTTAGGTACCAGCGCCTCAATTTTTTTATCAATCCCAATCACATCGGAGATCAATACCAAAAAAGCTCCGTCTTCAGCAGGCGTCTGTTCAACCCACTGCGTAAGTGCCTGTATATCTTCTTTTTTTTTGATTGCTTCCGCGTTTCTGACAACCGCAAACCGTGCTTCTGCAAACAGGGAACCGTTCTGTACGGCATCCAACACAACAGATATTGAGGTGTCCGCTGCATAAAAGAGATGATTGTCGAGCTGTCCGTATTTTTTTTCCGCACTCTTCCGCAGCGCTTCAAGCGCATCGCTCCGTTCCCCTAATTCGGGGCCGGTAAAAAGCCATAAAGGAGTACTCATCCGATTATATTATTCCTCTTCAAATTTTGCTGCAAAAAGCTGTTCAAGTGCGGCAACCGCTTCGGTTTCGTCAATACCGTCGGCGGAAACGGTAAGTTCTGTTTGATACCCTGCGGCCATCGTCATTACGCCCATAATGGATTTTGCATTGACGGTAAGATGTTCTCTTTCAAAGATAATATTCGACTGGAATTTATTTGCCGTTTGTACAATCAACGACGAGGGACGTGCATGGATACCGGCGCGATTTTGTACAATAATCTTTTTTGTTACCATGGTCTTTTCCTTAATAGGTATCATCCGCTGAATAATAAGGCACCCTGCTCGTATCACTTTCCATCCAGCGCAGAATATTTTGATTAAATTCCTTTGCAGAATAAACGCCCATACTTTTGAGCCGCTCGTTCATTGCGGCTGTTTCTAAAATAATCGGAATATTTCGCCCCGATTTTACCGGTATTTCCAACAGCGGCAGTTTTACCTCCAATATCTCGGTGGTAAGCTCTTCGGTACCGATGCGATCGTATAGTTTATGAGAATCCCATTCCTCAAGCTTAGCCACCAGCTGGATCTGCTTTTGTTCTCGCACGGAGCGGACGCCGTAGAGCTGCATGATATTGATAATACCGAGTCCGCGTATTTCCATGTGATGACCGATCATCTTATTGGCGCCTCGTCCGATCAAACTATTGCCGTTGATACAGGTAATTTCTACCACATCGTCAACCACCAACCGGTGTCCGCGTTCTACAAGCTCAAGCGCCGTTTCGCTCTTACCGACGCCGGAATCACCTAAAATGAGAATGCCGAGCCCGTATACTTCTACCAGAACGCCGTGTATTGCTACCGTCGGGGCGAACACATTGGAGAGAACACGCATCAGCCGCACGGAAAGCTCACTGGAAGAAAGATCCGTTTGCAGCACGGGACAACCGGTTTCCTGAACCAGCTTTAAAAACACTTGAGGGGGAGAAATATTATGAGAAAAGATACAGCAGGGGATATCGTAGGTCAGCATCTTTTTTATATTTTCGAGAGTATTGCTTTCAATGAGCGTTTGTAAATAGGCGCATTCTCCCCTGCCGAATAACTGAACGCGCTGGTATGCAAAAGAATCAAAAAATCCTGATAGTGCGAGTCCGGGACGGTTTAAATCCGCAACGGTAATGCTGCGGGTCAGACCGTTTTGCCCGCATACACAGTGTAGGTGAAGCGCATCGTGCTCCGTTAGGTCGAGATCGAGTAATTCAAGCACCGTTAAACGTTTAAAAAGCATGATTGCGAGTATATCGCACCGGCGTATCTTTGTAAATGTGTTTGCTCGGGCCTCAATCTTTCAAAGCCTTGAGTTCGGTTTTGAGCGAGGCGCTTTCGCGTGATTGACGTAGAAGACGGTCGGCAAGAAGACGCGACAAAAAGATACCGTAATGGGGATACGCTTCGATCAGCTTCATAAATTTCATCTTAGGTACTTTAACCAACGTTCCTTTTCCGATTGCAATAATCGTTGCCGACCGCGTATCATTTGTAAGGAATGCCATCTCTCCGATAAAGATATCCGCCGGCGTCAGCACCGTTAACAGCGTATTGTTGACATAGACGGCATAGCGGCCGGAGCGGATATAAAAGAGGTTATTCGATTCGTCGCTTTGGCGGCACACCACCTGCAGATGATCAAAGTGAAAAATTTCCTGCTCCCGCAAAATCGCCGGTGTCAGATTAGTGCTATCCTTCTGATTCGGTACCTCGAATGAAACCTCGTTTCCCGCATCATTATAATACAGCTCCTTTACAAAGCTCTGACTCATCTTAATGCCCATCCCGTGCAAACCTGCCTCAAAAGGTGCGTCAAGCGCAGAACGCCAGTCAAATCCCGGTCCATCGTCTTTGATAGTAATTCGTGTGCGTTCAGGAGAAATATTGTATGTAATCAAAACTTTTTTTGTCCCGATTGTCGGATCCATCCGCTTTATCTTAATCAGCTCGAGCACATCTTTTCCCTGTTTGAGCCATTCGGTTTTTTCATCATAGCTGATATTGCAATTACCGTGTTCTACGGCGTTCAAGAGCAGCTCCATCATCGCACCCTGAAACGCGCTCCGTTCCGCTTCGTTGACACGATCGGTATTATAAAGGTACGTAGAAATAAGATTGGCGTAAAACATGATTTCAAACGGATCGGTCTCGCTCGTAAAGCTGCCGCGCTCAAGCTCGTTTGTGGTATGGCTCATACCGCGGTTGACTAAAAAATGTTCATGATAATTTAAGATGTTAATAATCTGCGCGACATACAGTTCAAATTCCCTGCGTGTTAAAACGAATAAAAAGTTAGGCTCTTTCCGCTGTGTCAGCGTTGTCTTTTGCTCCTGTGAATCGGTAATCGCAATAACGCCCCCGAACAGTAGCCATGGATCATCCTTTACTACTTTAAGGCACTTTTCCGCTTGAACCGCCGGATCCCCGAAATCGATAATTTTAATCTCCGGCATCTCGTATCGGAAAGCTGCAAGCGCTTCGGTATAATCATGTAACTGTTGCGAGATAATACTGAAATTGGCTTGCTTACACGCCTGCTGCATCGCGTCTACTGTGGTTACAACGGTACTGACAATCGGAA
>CAJPTT010000243.1 GCA_905373565.1 uncultured Treponema sp.
CTCGTAGTTCAAGAATGTGCAAGGACGCACATTCTTGAACGATGGCATCCATGCCGCGTTTTGTGAGCAGGCGGTTAAGCAGCGTTGGGCATGCGTAAGCTGCCCTACGCAGCGAAACCGCTGGCGAACAAAACGGCGGGCTTTATACTACCGCCATCCGTGGCAAGTTCAAAAATTGACCTTCATGTCAATTTTTGAACGCGAGTTTTTGCTTGGCAAAAACGTCGCTGCTGCGTGGAACAACCGCCATCCATGGCGGTATGTAGCGAACCGAACCGGCAAAATGTGTTGTGAGGCAATGCGTGCACTTATACAATTGCGGTAGGTATGGTATAATAGCGCACAGTGAGGTAGGCTATGTCAAAGCACAACCGCAGGTACAAAGACTCGGTGTTTGTTGACCCATTCAGCGAAGACGAAAAGGCAAAAGAAAATTTTTTAGCATTGTATAATGCTCTGCATGGAACAAACCTACCGCTTTCATGCCCTGTAGAAAACATACGGCTAGATAACGTCATGTACATGAGCATTATCAACGATATTTCCTGCCTTGTAGACAATAAGATTATTGTTCTTGCCGAACACCAGTCTACCATCAATGAGAATATGCCAGCGCAAATACTGTACCTCCTTGTACAGTATTTGCTTACGAGTTTTTGCTGTGCAAAAACGTCGCTGCTGCATAGAACCACCGCCATCCCTGCCGGTTCTGCCACGTCGAGCATTTTCAGTAGCGGCATGGACGCCGCTCGTATCAACCAGAAGCGATGTTTCGCGGTGACGCGAAACTCGTAGTCAAAACTATACACGGATGTATAGTTTTGACGGCAGATGCGCCATATATTTTCAAAAGAGAGGAGGTAAGAAATATCTTAGTAGCCGAATATGACTATGATACAGATATTGCCGTACAGCGAGCAGAAGCAGGCAGAATAGCTTTTGCGGAGGGCAGAGAGCAAGGAATATCGCAAGGAATAACACAAGGAATATCGCAAGGTTCCCGCCAGGCAAAGCTCGAAACTGCCAAGCTATTAAAACAGCTTGGCGATTCTGTACAAAAGATAATGCAGGTTACCGGATTAAGCAAAGCGGATGTAGAAGGAGCCTGAAAGCGAAGCTTTCCATATTTTATAGAACGCCATATTACACTTGAGAATTATCATTTTTTTAAGACACCTCAGTTTAAAAAATACCTGATGCGTTTATCTTGACTAGGCTTATTGTCATAACAGTTAAAAAGAATTACAATCAGCAATTATTATGGATACCCAGTCGGATATTATCGGCAAAGAAAAAAACGACACACTTGCGCGGCATGCGTTAGTTATGCAGATAGCGCTCTATGCCGGAGAGCTGCTCATTCGGAACGGAGCGGAAATGTACCGCGCCGAAGAAACTATCGTGCGAATAAGCGAAGCGGGCGGCGTATACAATATCACTCCGTTTGTTACGCCTTCCATCCTTTTTATTGCAAAAGGTGATGACGGCGAAAACGTGCTGTATACGAAGGATATCAAAAAAAGAGGTAACAATATCGCTAAAATCACGCTCGTAAGCGATTTTTCCCGTAAGTTTGTAGAAGGCCAAATCGATGTATCCGAAGCGATGGATTGTCTACGTAAAATAGATAAATACAAAGGATATCCGTACCGCTTCTTGTTATTTGCTACCGGTATCGGATGCGGTATTTTTGCAGTCTTGGTTGGCGGAAAATTCGGAGATTTTGTCGCGGCATTTTTTGCTTCATATATTGCCGTGTTTATCAGCGATAAGATAATGGCTCGCTCCCGTACCGTTTTTACCGGTAATTTTGTCGCAAGCATGTTTGTGGGAATTATTTCCGTCATATCATTTGAAATTAAATTAGTTGACAATCTCGACAACATCATCGTCGGCGCAGCACTCGCGCTTGTCCCCGGCGTCGCATTTACCGCAGGAATTAGAGATTTTATTTCGGGCGATTTACTTTCCGGTATCGCACGAATCGGAGAAGCGATCCTTGTCGCCATCGCCATTGCGTTTGGCGTCGGCAGTATTCTCATGCTCTATTCTATTTTAGGAGGACTGTGATGCCGATCTACGTCCATACCGTATTTGCTTTTATCAGCTGCCTCGGCTTCGGTATTCTTTTTAATGTTCAAAAGCGGACGTTATTGCTTGCTGCGGCAAACGGCGCGATCGGCTGGACAATTTTATTAGTTCTTGATATACCGCAAGTCAGCTATATCTTTGCAAATTTGCTTTCCGCCATTGTGGTCGGCCTTCTTGCCGAACTTTTTGCCGTTATTCAAAAAACTCCGGCAACCGGCTTTATCGTTATCGGTGTTATTCCGTTAGTTCCCGGCTTCCGCGTGTACCGTTCAATGCTTTTTTTTGTACGGGGCGAAATAGATAAAGGCATCGCCGAAGGCGTTCATTCATGTTTTATGGCCGTCGCAATAGCGGTCGGCATCATCCTTGCAACATCAATCACCCGTATAGTTAGACAATCTTTCAAAGAATATAAAAAGAAAAAATTACAGAATAGGGGGCACCTCTAAAAATCTAACCGAGTTTTTAGAGGTTTCCTAGGATAAATTGACAGCTTAGACTAATTACAATAAAATATTGCCGTATACTTTGGGGATAGTCCGCCCCTTTCAAAAAAGTATAGGAGGTCGATATGAAGCTTGAATTAGGGATCATCCCTATTCATGAGATGCGGTTTGCAGCAAAAACCGCTATCCAAGGAACTTGTCTCGAAATCAACAAAGATGAGCTGATATCTCTTATAAAAGAAGACCCGCTTATTACTGATGTTTCATTGACAATTACCAAACCGGGCGACAAAACCCGCATTATTTCCGTTAAAGACGTTATTGAACCACGCTGTAAACTCGAAGGAACCGGCGTGTGCTTCCCCGGCTTCTTCACCGGCGAAGAAGATACAGTCGGCTCAGGTAAAACGGCCGTGCTCCGCGGTGCAGCCGTTGTAACGACCGGTACCGTTGTCGGATTCCAAGAAGGAATTATCGATATGAGCGGCCCGGGCGCCGAATATACACCGTTTTCCCGCACGGTTAACCTTGTGGTAAAAGGTACCGTGAAAGATGACACCACTCGTGCGGTTAAAGAAAAATCGCTCCGCTTGATGGGGCTAAAAGCTGCCCGCTATTTGGGTAACGCCGCAAAATCCGTTGCTCCGGCAGAAACCGAAGTCTACGAAACCTTGAACCCGATTGAACAGGCCAAACAGTACCCCAATCTTCCGAAAGTCGGCTATGTATATGCGCTCCAAAGTCAGGGATTGCTGCATGACACCTACTACTACGGTGTCGACGTTAAGCAGATTGTTCCGACCATTATGTATCCGACGGAAGCGATGGACGGCGCAGTCGTAAGCGGCAACTGTGTTTCCGCCTGCGATAAAAACCCGACGTATGTGCACCAGAACAGCCCCGTTATCCACGAACTGTATAAGCGGCACGGAAAGGATTACAACTTTATCGGTGTCATTGTAACCAACGAGAACGTAACGCTTGCCGATAAAGAGCGTTCTTCCTCTCTGACTGCACGGCTTGCGGAACAGCTCGGGCTCGATGCAGTGATTATCTCCGAGGAAGGTTTCGGTAATCCCGACGCCGACTTGATGATGAACTGCCGCAAGATTGCTGCAAAGGGTATTAAAACCGTATTGCTGACCGACGAATATGCCGGACAGGACGGTGCGAGCCAGTCACTTGCGGATGCTCATCCTTCTGCGGATGCCGTCGTATCGAACGGAAATGCCAATCAGGTTATCAAACTGCCTAAGATGGACTTGGTTATCGGCGATCCCAAACAAGCCAATGTTATTGCGGGCGCATGGGACGGCAGCTTACACGAAGACGGAAGTATCGAAGCGGAATTGCAGGTTATTACCGGCGCAACCAATGAGCTGGGCTTCTGGAATTTATCCGCATGCGGATTATAAGAGGTAAACAATGAAAAAGATTGTACACTATATCAACCAATTCTTTGCCGGAAAGGGCGGAGAAGATGTTGCCGATTACAAGATTGAAGTAATCGACGGAAATGCCGGCCCCGGTATGGGGATTCAGGCAGCGCTCGGCGACGGGGGAAGAATCGTTAAGACGATTGTCTGCGGTGATAACTATTTTAACGACCATACCGACGAGTGTATGGCATTTATCCAAGATATTTTAAAGAAAAACGAAGCGGACTTGCTGATTGCCGGCCCCGGTTTTAATGCCGGCCGTTACGGTATGGCATGCGGCGGCGCTGCAAAAGCTGCTGCATCCCTTGGTATCTCTGCTGTCTCCGGTTTATACGAAGAGAATCCCGGTTATGATGTGTTCAAAGCCTTTATGTACACCGTCAAAACGAAAAACTCTGCTGCCGATATGCGCCATGCGGTACCTGCAATTGCCGCAGTTGCAAAGAAAATTTTAAACGGTGAGGCAATT